>NZ_CABVDF010000001.1:0-62704 GCF_902497045.1 uncultured Blautia sp.
TTTATCTTAACAGGATTATGCAGAAAATGGAGGTATGGAAAATGAGTGCAAAAATGAGTACGAAAAAGAAAAAATCCTTTACCGCAAAGCCGGGAAGCTATACATTCCGTAAAAAAGTAACCCCCTGGTGTATTTTATTTCTTCCTATGGCATTTACGGTCTGGCTGAAATATTATCCGATTTTCAGTGCCTTTTATATTTCCCTTTTTAAATATGACCCCATAAATCCACCTGGAAGGTTCGTGGGTCTGAAAAATTACCTGGAAATGTTCCAGATGCAGTTTTACTGGGAGTCCTGGAAAAATACTTTTATTTTTCTGCTCCTTCAGCTGTGTATGTGCTTTTTTATCCCTTTGATCCAGGCGCTTCTGCTTAATGAACTGATTAAGCTGCAGAAATGCCTGACCACTCTTTATATCCTTCCGGCGCTGATCCCCACTTCGGTAAATGTGATTATCTGGAGATGGATCTGGCATCCGGATTATGGCGTGGCAAATCAGATCGTAAAATTTTTTGGCGGAGAGCCACAGGTATGGCTCAGTGATCCGGATCTGGTCAAATTCTGTATTATCTTTCCAGGGGTACTGGGTGGAGGACTGACAGTGCTTCTTTATCTGTCTGCGATTCAGGGGGTATCTACAGATATTATGGAATCGGCAGCTCTGGATGGATGTACGGGATTTAAAAAGATCAGACATATTATTCTTCCGAATATTTCCTTTATGATCTTTATCCAGCTGATCATGTGTGTGATCACTACCATGCAGCTTCTGGATGCTCCATACATGTATGCGTCAGGAGGACCAAGCGGAGCGTCTACCACACAAGGTATTTTTATCTATAATGCATTTAATGATGATCTGAATTATGGTCGTGGTTCAGCAGCTTCGGTGGTACTTTTGATCGTGATCGCGGTACTGACCATGCTTCAGATGCATTTTGAGAAGTCAGAGAAGAATTAAAGGAGGCATGGACATGAAGAGAAAGAAAAACAGAAAAAACAGAATCCGTTGCGGAAAATCCGAACGCTTTCTGAAAATTGTTGCAGTTACAGTGTCTCTGCTTTTTGCAGCGCTGATGCTGTATCCGCTGGTTTTTGCCGTATCCAGCGCCATGAAGGATAATTCCCAGATTTATAAGGTTCCTCCGAAGCTTCTTCCGGGAAAGGCAAACAGCGTATCCTTTGTGCTGGATTATACTGGGCAGGAATTTCAGGATGCAGAAGAAATGAAGGATCAGATGCTTAAGGATAATGTTCTTGTAATGTTTGGAACCAACTTTAAATTTGCAGATCAGTCGATTATGGAGATACATGTTTATGGAACCAGAGAAGGCAGAACTTTGTTCCATTCGAGAGCGCATCAGATGAAGCTTCAGATGGAATGCGATTATGGAATTTACAAAAGAACTGCAATCAAAAAAGAAATCCTTCTTCATGATGACCGCTATGTCCGTGCCTGTGAATCCATTGGTTATGAGTTTGATGAAAACGGAATCGATAAAGTACCGGAAGAAGGGCTGGCAGATGATTTTCAGGATCAGATAGCGCCTGTAATCCAGGAAAAATATACTACAGCAGGAACGCTGGTCGGTATTGGAAACAGAACCAAAAACCTTCTCAGTCTGGAAAGCTTCAAATATTATCTGGATATGCCGGCCTATATTTATCCCCAAAGTGAAAGGGTTGTAAAATACGGATTTCTGACTTTTGTTATGAACAGTGTCATCGTGATCGGATTTGCCATGATCGCCCAGGTGATCCTGTGTTCTGTCTGTGCATTCGTGATCAGCCGGCAGCTCTCCCAGAGAGCCGGAAAATTTGTGCTGATGTTTTTCCTGGGAGGAATGATGATCCCCTTTGCCAGTATCATGCTTCCGCAGCTGATCATGTACCGGGAAATGGGAGCTTACAATAACTATGCGGCTCTTTTGCTTCCATTCTTATATCCCTATGGATTTTATGTATATCTGTACAAGGGATTTTTTGATCAGATTCCCGGCAGTTATTTTGAAGCAGCAGCTTTGGACGGAGCCGGAAGCTGGTATCTTTATTCCAGAATATGTATGCCCCTGTCCAAGCCGATCATTTCTCTTATTGCTCTGCAGACATTTATTGGAAACTGGAATGATTTTTTCTGGGCATGGCTGGTAACAGAAGATCAGAATCTGTGGACCTTAAATGTAGCTCTTTACAACATTTCCAATAATGCAGGAACCAAACAGAATGCTCTGATGGGACTGGCGGTTGTGACTATCACACCGGTAATACTGCTGTCTATTCTGTTTTCCAGACAGCTGAAGCAGAGCATTGCGGCATCAGGAGTCAAAGGCTGACGATGGGTGTAATAATTGAAAAACAGAAGAATCCTGTTGCTGAAAACCGGAAAAAAAGGTATGATAAAATTATAGAGGCAGGAGTGTATTATGGAATTAACAGGTATGGTAACCACAAGAGAAGAATTTCTGTATCCGGACAGTCTGTGCGGCAGACTTCCGGAGGAACTGCAGATTACCATGGCTGGAAACGGCAGACCGGGGATCCAGCTGATACTTGAGACCAGTGGAAAAAAGGTGAACTTTTTCCTGAAGGGAAAGGGTTTTTGTGGAGAATGGTATGAAATGAAAGACATTCCGGTGGAATACAATACCGGAGACGGAGTTTCCCAGGGAGGCGCTATGGTGCTGGAAACACCGCCAGGAGAAAAACCGGATTATGTGACCCGCCTGGCACCTTTTCGTGTTTATGACTGTCTTTGCTGGACAGACAGCGGGGAGATTCCCGTAAGAAACCAAAAGGCCGCAGCATATCTCTGTCTTGTGCCGGACAAGGGGCTGGAACCGGGAGAATATCATCTGAGTCTTGGGGCAGAAACAGAAGAAGGATTCTGGGAATGCAGTATATCTGTAAAGGTCTGCAGCGTGCGGATTCCGGAGGATGCGTTTCCCGTTACAAACTGGTTTTCTCTGGAGGCAATAAGCCGGTTCCATCATGTGGAAATGGGAACTCCGGAGTATCTGGATATGCTGAGAGCTTACGTTCGTGCAATGAGAAGGCTTCATCAGAAAATCTTTTATATACAGCTGGATGAACAGTGCGTCAGCATCAAAGAACCGATTGCTTTTGACTTTGAGTACTTAACACCGGTGATCCAATGCTTTTTTGAAGAAGGAATGGAGATCATGGAGATTGGAGCGCTTCTTCACCGTGGATTTCTTCCGGATGGAAGTCCGGATATGTATACGGACAGCTTTACCTGCATGATGGATAAAAATCTGAAGTTTGATACACTGGAGGGATACGTTCATACAGTGAAGCTGGTACAGGCGCTGGCTTCTTATCTGAAGAAGCATGGATGGGAAAAAAAGATCCTGTTTCATATCCATGATGAGCCGGATATCCATGTAAAAAACCAGGCAGCGCTGGAATCAAGGCGCCGTCAGTATTACCTGGCTTCAGGAATCCTTCGTAAATATCTTCCTGGTGTACAGATCATAGAAGCGGTTGATACCGCAGAGTTTTATGGAGGAGTGGATATCTGGGTTCCGGGAACAGCCGGATATGAAAAAAAGAAGGCTGAGTTTGATCAGCTTATCCGTCTGGGTGAAACTGTGTGGACTTATGTCTGCTGCGGGCCGGAGGGAGAATGGCTTAATCGTTTTCTGGATTTTCATCTGATACGTGGAAGGCTTCTGTTCTGGGGCTGTGCCAGAAACAGGATTTCCGGATTCCTCCACTGGGGATTTAACCAGTTTCCGGGAGGAATGGATCCATTCAAAGGAACCAGCTGTCCAAATGATACAGGAATAGGAACTGCCTTTCCCTGTGGTGATTCTTTTCTGGTGTATCCGGGAAAAGAGGGACCGGAGATCAGTATGCGTCTGGAAGCGCAGCGGAGAGGTGCGGAGGATGCGGCGCTTTGGGGGCTGCTTCTGAAAAAAGATCCGCAGCTTCATGACTGGCTTCTGGATCAGATGTTTACGAATAATTACACATACAGCAGGGATCCGGAGAAATTTGACCGGGTTTACACACAGCTTCTGGAAAGTCTGGAAAAATACAGCTGACCGGAAGACCGGCAGAAAACAGACAGGAGAGAGCATGAGCGGCAAAAAAAAGAAACGGACATTAAAACGAGAGATCACACTTCTGACGATGGCAACATCCTTTGGAGCTCTGGTTCTGTTTGGGACAGTGATGATCGTGATGTTTTTTGTGTTTTTTCTGGGGAATATACGGGAGGATATGGAAAATATCCTCCAGAATACCCTTCAGAATTATCAGGCAAAAATGCAGTTTATCCAGGACGGAGCTGTAATGATCCGTCACAATTCTATACTGCGGGATTTTTTTGACGCAGACTGGACAGACAGGGCAGAAATGGAAAAACAGCTTTCCTACAGCATGGAGTTATTTTCCAACCGGAATATAACAGAAGGGCAAAGTCCTTTTGTGACCAGTGTGTGTCTGTTTAATAAAAAGGATGAGTATGTCAGGGAGCACTATTATCCAATGACGGTTTCGGCAGGGAGGAATAAGGAAATCGGGTATCTGGAAATGATGCGGGACTTTCGCCAAACAGAAGAACGGTATCGGATGACGTCAGGGGCTGATGAGATCAACCTCTGTTTTCGTGTTTATGGAGATGGCATGGAAGAACTGGGAATCTGTGTTCTTGGAATCGCAAAAGAGGGAATTCAGGATATTTTTGCACAGATTGAAACATACAGTCATGGAAATTGGGGCATCAGCGACCAGAAAAGAAATATTATGATTTTTCAAGGGGAAAAACAGACGGCAGAAGAGCTGAGCCGGCTGGGAATGAATGCCAAAGGAGAAAAAAGAATTGCGGGAAACCGTACGCTGTATGCATCTATGGGCACAGGATTTGGTACCTGTGCGGCAGTTTCTGTTGGAATGGATAACATTTATGTGATCCTGAAACCTACGATGGTTACATTTTTTGCAGTGATCTTTCTGGCTCTGATTTTTATTGGAGCCATGATGCTTGGAATCAGTTTTCGCTTTACCAGACCGTTAAAGACACTGGCAGACAATCTGCAGGCTTTTGGAAAAAAAGATCTGGATGTGCGTATGGAGGATTCTTCTATTTCCGAGATCCATGAGATCAGTGTGATATTTAATGAAATGGCAGAAAGAATCCAGTATCTTATTGAGCAGGTTTATGAAAAAAAGCTTCTTGCAGCCCGGTCACAGACAAAATACCTTCAGGCACAGATCAATCCGCATTTTCAGTTTAATATCCTTGCAATGTTCAGTATCCGTGCCAGACTGGCCGGAGATGAGGAACTGTATAAAGGACTGCAGGCTTTTTCCGGACTGATGAGGGGGAAAATATTCCGGGAAAAGGAAATACGGATTCCGATATCTGAGGAAATGGAACTGGTGGATTTTTATCTTTATCTTCAGAAAAGCCGGTTTGAGGATCAGCTTTCCTATGAAATCGAATATGGAAGCGAGGATGTGAAAAATTTCAGGATTCCCAGACTTCTTATTGAAAACTTGGTAGAAAACGCAGTGTCTCATGGAATCGAGCCAAAAAGCGGCGAGGGTATAGTCCGGATACACCTTTTTGAAGAGGATGATATGCTTCATATTGTAGTGGAAGACAATGGGGTAGGTTACGAAGAACAGGAAGAGGACCTGGAGATGGATCTGGAAGAAGAAACGGAGCATACTCATACAGGACTGGCTAATATGAAACGCCTGCTGGAAATTCTCTATCACGACAGATACTGTATGAAGATTACAGGAGAAAAAAATGTAGGAACAAGGGCAGAGATCATTCTACCTGCAGAAAGGGGAAGCGTATATGTGGAAAGTAGCAGCAGCCGATGATGAGGCTTACCTCAGAACCGCTCTGAAAAAACTGATGAACTGGGAAAAAATGGGATGTGAACTGATCCGTGTAGTTAATAATGGAAAAGAACTTCTTCAGTGTGTAGAAGAAGAACACCCGGATATTGTGATTACGGATATAAGGATGCCGGAGATTGACGGACTGGAGGTATGCAGACAGCTTTATGAAAAGTATCCGGAAACCCAGACCATTATTTTGAGTGCTTATACGGATTTTGAATATGCCCGGACAGCTATTCGATATGATGTGGCAGATTATGTACTGAAGCTGTCGGTTCTGGAAGAGCTGCCTCCTGCGGTGGAAAAGGTAACACAGAAGCTTCAGAAACAGAAAAAAGAACTGGAGGAGCAGCTGGTCAGAATGCCGGAGAAAAAAGCAGCGGAAAGTCTTTATGATCAGATCCAGGAATACATTGAAAAAAATTACAGCCAAAAGATCACCCTTAACGATATGGCAGAGGAGCTTCATGCAAACAGCAGCTATTTAAGCCGGCTTTATAAAAAAGAAAGCGGACAGAATCTTTTTGATGTGATCCTGAAAAAAAGAATTGAAAAAGCTAAGGTATATATGGAAACTACCGATAAAAAGATTTACGAGATCTCTCAGTCCGTAGGTTTTGATGACACCGGATATTTTTCCAGGATCTTTAAAAGATATACAGGAGTTTCTCCCAAGGAATACCAAAGTGGGAAAAGAGGCGGAGATGAAGAATAGAAGAAGGTTTCCTGTAATCACAGCAGTGGCGGCTTTTTTAGCAGTTTGTCTGGCAGGGTGCGGAAAAAAAACACCGGAACCAGTGGAAATCACACTGATCCACGGATGGGGAACTACGGAAGAGGATCATGTGGTCATGCGGGATATTTATCAGGACTTTGAACAGGAAAATCCTGATGTGAAGCTGAATCAGCTTTCCATGCCCTCCGGAAGTGAAATGGTCCGTAAGACAGAGGATTTGCTGGTGGCAGGAGAAATTCCGGATCTTGTCTTTCTGGGAGGCTCAGGCAAAGATACTGTTTATCAGTTTATGGTGGAGAATGATCTTGTTCTTGACCTGATGCCTTATATCAGAGAAGACCGGGAATTTGCAGGTAATCTTGCTCCTGTAAATATTGATTTCTGGACTACAGGGGAAGAGCAGCTTTTTACCATATCGGATGTGATCCTTTTAAGTGGAGGCTACTGGTATGACCGGGAAATTTTTGAAGCTGCAGGAGTGGAAAAAATTCCGGAGACCTGGGAGGAGTTTCTGATAGTCTGTGAACAGATTGAGAGCTGGGCAGAGAAAGAAAAAAACGGAGTGGAATGTCTTCAGATGTCGTCGGAGGCGTACCTTTATTTTATGGATCATCTTCTGGCAGTCCAGAATTCTGTAAGTGGAAATGCCATTCGAAATCAACGGCTTTATCTGGAAGAAAGTGCGGCAGAGGATGCTCTTTATACACTCAGAGAAATCTATCGGTATTCCAGGGCAGATGGAGACTACAGCTACCGAGATGAAACCGATGCATTTAATGATGGAAAAACAGCCATGTATATCAATGGTATCTGGGGTGCACCTATGATTTCAGATCAGATTGATGCGGCCTATGCCCTCCTTCCATCTGAAAAAGGAGAGAAGATATCCTGTGAGTCGGCCTGTCTGGGGTATATTCTGGGAAAAACCGGAGATGAAAAAAAACAGGAGGCCAGCGTCCGGTTTGTAAAATATATGCTCAGTACTCCGGTTCAGGAACGTATTCTGAAAGAAACAGAGCAGGTTCCTGCCAATTCCCATGTGGACATCCGGAAGTATCAGAAGGGCATGGAGCGTTTTGTACAGGCTGCCGATATAGTAAAGGCGGCCGGAGTCAGAATACAGGTTCCGGATAATCTGTGGAGCAGCGGTGCCAGAGACAATTTTATGGAAGGAATTGATGATGTTCTGAAAGGAGAAATCTCTGATGAGGAATTTATTCATTCTCTGAAGTAAAAATAATCCATGTTTTTGTGAAAAAGTAAAAATAATCCCGGATTGCAGTCAATATCTTTCATTCAAAACAACCATAAAATGAAATAAAATAAATGCAAGTTAAGCAGAAATGCACAAGACGGAAAACGAAAACTATTTCATGTTATGGAGGGAAAAGAAATGAAAAAAAGAACTATCAGTATTCTTCTTGCAGGAGCAATGACAATGGCAGCGGTTATGGGATCTACTGTGACTGCATTTGCGGGAGAAGAAGACACGCTGGAGTTTTATCACGGATACTACCATGATGAGAGCGAGTGGCCGGCAGCAAAGGTAATGAGAGATATTTATGACGAGTTTGCAAAAACTCATGCAGACGGAGAAGTAAAGTTTGAGCCGATCGCTGTAGAGAACAGAGATGAGATCGTCAGTGCTGAGGTAGCAGGCGGAAACTTCCCGGATATGGTAGACTGCGGACTTCCTCTTTCACTGGCAGCCATCAGCCAGGGGCTTGTTCTTGATCTGAAACCATATATTGATGAAAACAATCTTCAGGATGCGGTAGGTCTGAACTATACACAGAATGATGTGGACGGTCATATTTATACCGTTCATGACCAGCTGGAAAGCCGCGGACTCTGGTATAACACAGAGGTATTTGAGCAGGCAGGTATCACTGCAGAAGAAGCATTTAAAGACTGGGAAAGCTTTGGAGCAGCTATGGATAAGGTTCATGAGCTGGGCGGAGATACATATGGATATGCAGCAGGACAGGGATCCCGTTATATTATCAATGCAGTTCTTGCATCTACAGAAGAGGGAAGAGAGCTTCTTAAAGGAGAGCTGACACCGGAAGGAATTGAGTCCGAAGCGTTTGCAGAAGCTTTTAAGACAGCAGCGAAACTTGACCAGGCAAACGGATCTGACCATACCACAGAAGATGTTGGAAACCTTATGGATGATTTTAATAAAAACGGAAAAGCAGCAGTTCTCTTTAATGGTGTATGGAATGCAAGCGGAATTGATGCCGGTCTTGCAGATAAGATCGAATCTCAGATCTTCCCGGGCAATGTTTCCGTTGTAACAGCCGGATCCGGTCATTCTATTTCTGCAAATTTAAGTGAAGCGGAAACAGAACTGGCGCTGGAATTCCTGGCATATATGGTAAGCCCTGAGGTACAGGCAAAGATCTTTACCGGTGTACAGGCAAATCCATGTAATACCACACTTGACCTGAAGGCACTTGCAGAAGAAAGCGGCGACCCGATCACTCAGAAGCTGGCAGAAGCGTGTACACAGGTAAACTCTGCAGAAACTGTAGTAACAGATCTGAACTACGTATGGGGTTCTGATGTAGGAAGCGCTATCATCAATGCATTGATGGAATCAGCAGTTGAAGGAACCGATATTGACGCACGTTTTGAGCAGTTAAAGCAGGAGCTGACAGCCCTTGTTGCATAAAGGCGGTAGTAGGAGGCGGCTTCGGCCGTCTCCTTTTTATCATCATAAAAAGTGGAGGAAACCGATCATGAAAACAAGGAATATGAGCTGGAAGAGAAAAGGCTTTATCCTGGCCTTTCTTGCTCCCACAGTAATTGCATTTGTATTATTTTATCTTTATCCTATTGTAACAGTCTTTGTAACCTCTTTCTGCAAATGGGATTATACCAATATCACCAGCCCGGAGTTTTTTGGATTTGCAGATATGTGGAACAACTATAAATATATTTTTGAACTGTATCCGTACTTCTGGGAAGCTCTTCGGAACTCAACCATATGGGCGCTTCTGGGAGTGTTTGTGCAGATCCCTGTTTCTGCTTTGATCGCTCTTGCATTCTCACGTAAAGTAAAGGGGGTAAAATTTGCAAGAAATGTCTATATCATCCCCAGCATGATCTCATCTGCAGCCATGGGTATGATTTTTCTGCAGCTGTACAGTCCGCTGTACGGAGTAGTAAATCCGGTGATCCGTTTATTTAAACCGGATTTTTCTGAAAATATACTTCTTCTCAAGGGACCGGCATTTATTGCCATGACCTGTGCCTATATCTTTTTTACAGGAACCACTACATTGATGATCCTGGGAAATATTATGGCAGTACCAGAGGATGTAAGGGAGGCAGCTATGCTGGATGGTGCCAGCGGTCTGAAACAGGACTGGTATATCACCATCCCTATGATCAAGGACACCCTTCGTACTGTATCCATCCTTTCGGCAACAGCAGGTTTCCTGCTTTACAATGAGGTTTATTTCCTGACGAAGGGGGCAGCAGGAACCTACAGTATCAGTTATGTGATCCGTGAGCTTGCAATCACAAGCACAAGAACACAGTTTGGCCGTGCAAATGCTGTGGCAGTGATCCAGATCCTTGCAGGTATGCTGATCATTGTATTTGTAAATCTTTTGTACAGTCAGCTTTTTAAAGGAAAAAGAATCCGAAGAAACGGAGGTCAGTCATGAACAGAAAAACAAAATCCAATTCTCAGGTACGTACAATGTCCCGGGGAACAAAGATATTTACCTATATCTGCCTTGCATGGGCAGTTCTGGTGGCTTTGATGCCTCTGGTCTGGCTGTTCATCTCCAGTCTGAAAAAAGATCCGCTGGCGAGACCAGGGTTCCAGCTTCCGGATTCCATCTGTCTGGACGGATATATTTCCACCTTCCGGGATCTCCATGTTATGAGATATTTCGGAAACAGTATGATCATTGCCGGTGTGTCTGTAGTCATCAGTATCCTGATGATCTCCATGTCCGCCTATGTAGTGGCAAGAATGGAATTTAAAGGCAAAAAGCTGGTAAATCTGATGCTGTATTCCACCATGTTCATTCCTGCTACAGCCCTTACCTATCCGGTTTATAATCTGGTAAATAAAATGCATATTTATAATACCAGAGGAGCTCTGATCTTTATTTATGCATGCAGCGGGCTGGCAGTCAGCTTTTTTGTCATCAAAAATTATTATGCAAACATACCCCATGAGCTTGAGGAGGCAGCCAGAATCGATGGATGCGGTTATGCCATGACCTGGTGGAAAGTGATCTTTCCTATTGCAAGACCCGGAATCATGACTGCGGGAGTTCTGGCGTTTCTGAATAACTGGAATGAATATTACTGGGCTTCACTGGTGATCGTTGACAGAGAAAAGCTGACGGTTCCGGCGCTTTTGTCCACGTTTACCACATCCTTCCGCACCAATTACAACGGTCTGTTTTCGGCGATGGTGATTATTATCCTGCCGCCTGTGATTCTGTACTGTGTGTTCAGTAAATTCTTTGTGGAAGCTCTTTCCGGCGGTGCGGTAAAAGGTTAAAAAGAGGAGGAAAAAACATGAAAGTGATAACAGCAGTTTTGATCGGAGCAGGTTTGCGGGGCGGCTGGGTGTATGCCGCCTATGCTCAGAGTCATCCGGAAGATCTGAAGATCGTTGCAGTAGCAGAACCGGATAAAGAAAGAAGAAATCTGATCGCAGAGATTCACGGGATACCGGAGGAACACTGCTATCAGGATTATAGGGAATTACTGGAAGAGGAAAAAATGGCAGACTGCGCACTTGTATGCACACAGGATACCATGCATTTTGAGCCGGTAACAAAAGCTCTGGAAAAAGGATATCATGTACTTTGTGAAAAGCCTATGTCTCCGGATGCTGCGGAAATTGTCACTATGGGAAATATGGCAGAAAAATATGGAAGGATCCTGATGATCTGTCATGTTCTCCGGTACTCTTCCTTTTTCTCCAGGATCAAAGATCTTATTGAGGAAGGCCGCCTTGGAAAGCTGATCAGTATTCAGCATATTGAAGAGGTAGGCTACTGGCACCATGCCCACAGTTTTGTGCGGGGAAACTGGAGACGCAGTGATGAAACAAGTCCTATGATCCTGCAGAAATGCTGCCATGATATGGATATTCTTCTGTGGCTGGCAGGAAGCTCCTGTACAAAGGTCAGCTCTTTTGGAGATCTGACATATTTTAAAGATGAAAATGCACCGGAAGGAGCTCCTGCTTATTGTCTGGATGGATGTCCTCACAGGGATCAGTGTGCTTTTTATGCACCCAAATTTTACTTTGAGCATCCAAAGGCAGAGCCGGACGGATTTATCCATGCGGTATCTGCGGATACCGACAGGAAAGCAGTTCTTGAGGCGTTAAAGACAGGTCCTTATGGACGCTGTGTGTTCCATTGTGACAATAATGTGGTGGATCATCAGGTTGTGAATCTGGAATTTGAAAACCATGTAACCGTCAATATGACTATGAGCGCCTTTACGGAAAACTGTGCCAGAAGGATCCATATTATGGGAACCAAAGGAGAACTCAGGGGAAATATGGAGCTTGGCGAGATAGAGCTTTCTGATTTTTCCACAGGGGAAAAGGAAATCATCCGGCTTTATACACCACCTACAGGGCACAGTGGAAGCGATACAAATATGATGAAGGATTTTGTAAGGTATCTGAGAGAGGACAGCGCCCAGGTACGCTCCGGAGCTTCCGTTTCTGTGGAAAGCCATCTGATCGCTCTTGCGGCAGAAAGATCCAGAGTGACAGGAGAGACCGTAGATCTCAGGGAATTCCGAAAAGAAGCAGAGGAGCGGTAATATGGATCTGAGAAGGTTTTGCACAGAGATCGGTCTGCCTTCCGGCGCAGTGCGTATTGTGGAAAAAATGGATGAGGAGATCTCTGAAGTCCGATATCAGTATGTCCGTGAACTGTTTTTTACAGACAGAGAGGAAATTTTCCGGGAGATCGCATCTCTTGCCGGATACAGACAGAGGTTTCTTTATTATTATTGCAGACTTGCATGTGAAACATATGAGAAATATCAGAGAGCAGGAATCGGAGACAGGGTGTTTTTTGACACCTTCTCCGATATTGCCGTCTGGTGTCAGGTATGTTTCCGAAGATATGGGGAATACGGGATTCAGGAATATGAATGGCTGTGGCGTCATGTGGAAATGACGCTTTTTCGTCTGGGCAGACTGCAGTTTGAAAAAACAGAATCTTTGTGGGAATTTGAATGTAAAAGCAGGAAGACAGCAGTGGGCGATCCGGTGATCAGTATACATATCCCCGAGGGGCAGCCGCTGGATCCGGAAGCCTGCAGAGAATCTCTGGATATGGGACGGAAATTCTGGGGTGGAGAGCTTCCGTATGTATGCCATTCCTGGCTGCTTTTTCCCGGATTAAAGGAGCTTTTGGATGAAAACTCCAATATTCTCCGCTTTCAGCAGATGTTTGAGATCCAGTCGGTGGATTTTCAGTTCCGGGAAGGGGAAGAAAGAATTTTTGACTGCCTGATGGAGGATCCGGAAAACTATCCGGAAAATACCAGCCTTCAGAGAAATGCCAGGAAATATCTGAAGCAGGGTGGCAGGCTTGGCAGCGGTCTGGGAGTGATAGCTGCAGATTAGGCGAAATTTCACATTTTATAACAACCCTCTGATTGATTTTTGTTATGAGAAATAATATAATAGCAGACGAAACTCTGTAAAAACAGAGAAAGATGCTGATACAGTACAGGACAGAGATCCTGTATAGAACATAACAGAAATCATCAGGGGGTATTTTATGAGTATTTTGAATGTAGAACATCTGTCGCATGGGTTTGGGGACAGAGCAATTTTTACTGACGTGTCCTTCCGTCTTCTGAAAGGAGAACACATTGGTCTGATCGGAGCCAATGGAGAAGGAAAATCCACTTTTATGAATATTGTGACAGGGAAGCTGATGCCGGACGAGGGAAAGGTGGAATGGGCAAAAAATGTCCGGGCAGGCTATCTGGATCAGCATGCAGTCCTGGAAAAAGGCATGACCATCCGTGACGTGCTGAAATCTGCTTTTGATCCCCTTCTTCAGAAGGAGCAGCGCATGAACGAAATCTGTGACATGCTGGGAAGTGCGGATCCGGAGGAAATGGATGCATTGATGGAGGAACTGGGAAATATTCAGGATGAGCTTACCCTTCATGACTTTTATGTGATCGATGCCAAGGTGGAAGAGGTTGCAAGAGCGTTGGGACTTCTGGATCTGGGGCTGGAACGCGATGTAACAGACCTGAGCGGCGGACAGAGAACGAAGATTCTTCTGGCAAAACTCCTTCTGGAAAAACCGGATATCCTTCTTCTGGACGAGCCTACCAATTATCTCGACGAGGAACATATTGCATGGCTGAAGCGGTATCTTCTGGAGTATGAGAATGCGTTTATCCTGATCTCCCATGATATTCCGTTTCTGAATGAAGTGGTGAATCTTATTTATCATATGGAAAATCAGGAGCTGAACCGTTATGTGGGCGATTACGATCATTTTCAGGAGGTCTATGCGGTGAAAAAAGCCCAGCTGGAGGCAGCTTATCGCCGCCAGCAGCAGGAGATCAGTGAACTGAAGGATTTTGTTGCAAGGAACAAGGCCCGTGTATCCACCAGAAACATGGCTATGTCCCGTCAGAAAAAGCTGGACAAAATGGATGTGATCGAGCTGGCAGCGGAAAAACCGAAGCCGGAATTTAACTTCCGTTATGGACGGACTCCCGGAAAAATGCTTTTTGAGACACATGACCTGGTGATCGGCTATGGGGAGCCTCTGTCAAAGCCTTTGAATTTCTATATGGAGAGAGGTCAGAAGATCGCTCTGGTGGGAACCAACGGAATCGGAAAAACAACCCTTCTGAAAAGCATGCTGGGGCTGATCCCGTCTCTTTCCGGTTCCTGTGACCAGGGAGAAAACCTCCAGATCGGATATTTTGAACAGGAGTATTGGAAGCGTAATCCGATAACCTACCGTCTTTCGACAGGCGGTAGGTTTTTTGCGGTATAGAGGTAAGATTATAGGCTATGGTGATTCTGAACTTATCGTCCGGTTCATCCCATACAGTCACGGAATTTACAAACAGATCAATCACGGTCTGGCAGAACTCTTCGTCATTGATATCCCCTTCACGGAACTTCTCTAACCAGAAGATTACCTGCTCTTTATCAATATAGACTTGGTGTGCCATTTCCTTTTTAAGCTGCACTTCCATGTCCTTCTTCTCAGTTTCAAGTTCTCCCATACGTTTTACAAGCATATCCGGGGCAGACCCGGTTTCAATAGCTTTCAGCAGATTGTTCAGAGACACGTCAACCTGCCTGATTCTGTCACGGATCACAGGGATGGGTGAATCACTCTCAATTTCCTGCTTGTTTCGATCACAGGCAATAGTAGCAATTTTCTCAATATATTCATCGGTTAGGAATGACATTGCGTCCTGTGCCACCAGTCTTTCAATCAGGTTCTTTTCCATGTTCCGCTTATTACATTGTTTATCCAGATTCTTTTTGCCGTAACACCGATAATACAAATAGCCCTGTGAGTTGCCGTCAGCGTTCATGGCACTGCCACAGTGTCCGCAGAACAGTTTTCCTGTCAGAAGGTAAGTATGCCTTGCCTTGTTTCTGGCGGGGGCTTTCTTTATCTTACCGACTCTCACCTGCACTCTGTCCCACAGGTCTTTATCAATGATTGGTGGGATAACATCTTCTGCCCGGTAGTCATGGTACTTATAGACTCCGATGTATTTCTCATTACGGAAAATCTTAGTGAAGCTGCTCTTGCCGAAACGTGTTCCCTTGGAAGTCTTGTAGCCACGGTTGTTGAACGTTCTACATATCTCGGCTACAGACTCACCGTCTGCATACATCTGAAATGCTTCCCGGACGATAGGAGCAGTGGTTTCATCAATTACCAGTTTCTTATCTACAGTCTTGTACCCCAGAGGAATAGCCCCACCGATGGAGTTGTGTTTCATGGCAGACTCCCTCATGCCCCGGTTGATCTTCTGTGAGAGTTCCGCACTGTAGAACTCAGCCATACCTTCAAGGACAGATTCAAGGATGATTCCTTCCGGGTCTTGGGTGATGTTCTCAGTGGCAGAAATAAGTTGTACACCGTTTCGTTTCAAGCGGTATTTGTAGGTGGCTGAGTCATAACGGGATCGGGCAAAGCGGTCAAGTTTGTAAACGATGACTGCATTGAAGTTTCCCTTCTCTGAATCCTTAATCATTTTCAAGAACTCTACTCGTTTCTCTATGTCCTTACTGGCAGATGTAGCACGGTCAATATACATCTCTACGATTCTGATATTGTGTCTCTTGCAGAAGTCTTGGCAGACGTGCATCTGACCTTCTATGGATTGTTCAGTTTGGTTGCTACTTGAATATCGTAGATATAGACAAGCAGTCTTAATCTCTTCGTACATGGTTCTTCCTCCATTCCTCAATGCTTATTATCCTGCAATGATAGTTTCCCCTTTTGAATCCTTTTCGTTCATACAGACTTGGATAATTCTCATGCGTCCTTCTATAGAAGCACTCCTAAATGCGGAAATCAAAATACGTTCTTCCTCAGAAAGCTGAATAGATTCCTGAATAGGGATTGTTACAGTTTCCCGGTCATCGGAATTACCTAAGAGGTAATCCACGGTACAATCAAAATACTGAGCCAATAAAGCAAGGTTCTTCTGGCTAGGATTAGAGGTTTTCAGGTTACTGGCGAAGTTCTTACCAACGTGACTTTCAGTGAAAGCAGTCGTTTTCTTTACTCCTTTTTCGGTGCATAATTCATCAATGCGTTTTAGTAATAAATCATTATTCATTCCTAAATCCTCCTAACTAGGGAATAAAATTTAAAAATTCTTCCTAAAACCGCTTGACAAATTCCTAAATAGGGATTATTATAGGTCTTGTCAACAAGAGTTGTTTACAAAATAGGGTAAAGAAAACAAGCCCTCCGGGGTTTTAATTTTGCCCCTGACGGTTTTCAATGGTTATATTGGTTCGACACCCATATTATAACCTTTGAAGAGTATTTTGTCAACTTTAGTTGATAAGCAAAATCAACGAAAGGAGGTACACGACATGGCAGAACGTGAGAACATTCGTAGCCGACTTAAAAAGCACCAGTTGACTCAGGTGTGGCTTATCAATCAGTTAGGTCTTAGAGGGATCGTTACTGATAAGACGGAAATGAGTTCCGTACTTGCCGGGACACGAAGCGGCAGTAAGGCAGATGCAATCATCGAATTGTCTCACGATATTCTTGATAAGTACGAAGAAGGTTCTGTTCTTGTTAAGGAGTGATGATGGCAGTTCCTACGATGGAAGAAAGTGCTTTGTGTTCCCAGTTGATTGAGAGAGTCAAAGACTACTTCCAGTCAGCGGAACACAAGAAAGAGTTTGAAGAATGGTACAAGACAAAGTACCACAAGGATTATGAATGGAGGAATTAACCATGAAAGAAGAAAACATTGGTGTATTAAGTGCAGGTGAGCGTTTCGGCTTCAAGGGTTTTGAATGGATCGTCCTTGACAACAACGTGGATGGCGGTGTTCTGGCAATCATGGCATCTGCTTGGAACAACGAAGAGTATAGCTTCGATGATGACGGCTGTAACAACTACGCAAAGTCAAGCCTGCGTAGAAAGCTGCTCAATGAACTGCTTCCTGTGTTGGGTGAGGATAATCTTATTCCTCATGAGGTTGACATGGTAGCTGATAACGGAGATGACCGTTACGGCACAGTCACAGATAGAGTTTTCATCCTGAGTTGTGATGAATACAGAAAGTACCGTAAGCACGTTCCGCTACTCCCTGAATGGATGTGGACTTGCACACCTTGGTATATCTCAGACGCCGGGTACAGTGGCCACGGTCGCTGTGTGTGCAATACGGGTAGTCTGGGCAACTACGGTGCGTACAACAGCGGTGGGGTTGCCCCGGCTTGTGTATTCAATCCGAAGAATCTTAAATTGCACCGTCAGGTGCAAATGGTGGAAGCGTAATGTCCACCAACAATAACAAGAAAAATGGAAACCACTTTGAAGAAGAGTTTTGTGAACTGCTCGCCTTACATGGTTTCTGGGCACACAACATGGCACAGAATCAGGTAGGACAGCCCGCAGATGTGATTGCGGTTAAGAATGGCATCCCGGTCTTGATTGACTGCAAGGAATGTGAAACCAACCGCTTCCCATTATCCCGAATTGAAGGTAATCAGGAAGGTGCAATGACACTGTGGGAGCAGACAGGGAATGAGCATTGTTACTTCGCTATGAAGCTGAAAGACGGACGCATTTACATGGTGTCCTTCGATGAACTCATGCTGAGACAGCTTTACGGTGAGGGGACGATCACTGAAAAGGAATTTCCTCAGTACAAGACCTTTCGACAGTGGGTGGAGGAATTTGAATGATTACGGAAATCGGATCACGATTACGAATCACGAACCCTTCACCGGACATGGTTGACTGGTGTAAAAAGCATTTAGAAATACCGAACCCGGAATATCAGAAGAAAGCCAGAATGAATCTCTGGTTAGGAGATACACCCAGAACCCTTGTAATGTATGAGGTTGACGGTGACTCAGTAATCATCCCGTTTGGGTGCTTACGATCAATCCTCCCGCTTCTGGAAGGGGACGTGAAGAAACTCTTTACCAAACAGGTAAAGGTAGATTATAAGGGAGCGAAAGTACCGCTGTACGACTATCAGGAGGAAGCTGTAGGAGCAATGATTATCAATCATTACGGAATATTACAGTCACCTGCCGGGTCAGGTAAGACGCAGATAGGCATAGCCCTTGCGTGTTCCATGCAGCTTAAAACACTTTGGCTTACCCATACAAAAGACCTGCTGACCCAGAGTAAGAATAGGGCAGCACAGTATATTGACAAGTCACTTTTGGGGACTATCACAGAAGGAAAGGTCAATATCGGAGAGACAATGACCTTTGCAACTATTCAGACGATGTGCAAGGTTGACTTAAATCAGTACCGTGACACATGGGACTGCATCATCGTAGATGAATGTCACCGGGTAGCCGGGACACCTACCGCAGTAACTCAGTTTAGTAAGGTGCTGAACACACTCAGGGCAAGACATAAATACGGATTGTCTGCAACCGTCCATAGGGCAGACGGACTGATAAAGGCTACATACGCTATGTTGGGACACGTTATCTATACAGTCCCGGATGAAGCTGTGAAGTCCAGAGTCATGACGGTAGACGTACAGCCGAAGGGTACAGGCGTGAAACTTGATTCAGCGTTTTTGAACAGTGATGGAACAATCAACTATTGCAAGATGATTACTTATCTTACCACTCATACAGACCGGAATCAGATTATCATGAATGACCTTGTAGGCAACCGGGAGCATTACAACCTGATCCTCTCTGAGAGGGTGGATCATCTAAAACTTCTGTATGAAGGACTACCCCCGGACTTGAAATCACAGGCTGCTGTAATTGATGGCAGTATGACAACTAAGAAGAAGAAAGCAGAGCGTGAGCAGGCTATTGAGGATATGAGGACAGGCAAGAAACGATACTTGTTTGCATCGTACTCACTGGCAAAAGAAGGGCTTGATATCCCACGGTTGGACAGGCTATACCTGACAACCCCTCAGAAGGACTATGCGGTGATCGTTCAGAGTGTTGGGCGTATAGCACGAACCTTTGAGGGGAAGGAACAACCGATTGCTTATGATTATGTAGACTTCATCCGGTCACTGGAAAAGTCGTTCAAGAAACGATGCACCAGTTACCGAAAATGTAACTGTAGAATTTTGGAAGGAGAATAACCATGAAGAATAAAATTTTGAAAGCTATAGCTTGGGCGGTTAGCCTTGTGTGGATTGTGTCAGCTTGTCTTATTGATTCAGATTCATGGATTCCCTTCATCGTGTGTAATCTGTGAAATCTATATGGTGTTATTCTCCTACGCAAATGATTGGTTTGGAGATTACCCTTATGAAGATTAGTGAAGAAAGTGCAAGACACCTTGATACAGCCATTCTTCTGATGGAAGGAGTCAAGGAAAGTCTGAGTGCCGAACCGGATAAATGGGGATGTATTCCACCAGAACATTCAAGAGAGTCTATCCATCGTAGATGTGTGCAGGCACGACAAGAACTCCTGCAAGTGCAAAAGGCTCTAAGGTAGGTGATCTCATGGTTGAGGGGACATACATATTCGACTGTGAGGTATTCGCTTATGACTGGCTCTTTGATTTCAAAGATGTTGTCACAGGCGAACACATCTCCATCTGGAACGACAACGATGCTGTAATAGCATTTATGGAACGTGACCCGTTCTTAGGCGGGTTCAACAATAAGCACTACGATAATTTCATACTAAAGGCAGTCATGTGTGGCTTTACACCGGAAGAGGTGAAGAAAGTCAATGATCTTATCATTCAGGAAGAGTTAAGTGGATGGGATATCCCATCACTGAAAGAGTACAGAGTATTCTTTGACAGCTTTGACCTGAGAGATGATTGTCAGGATGGAATCTCACTGAAAGCTATTGAAGCACACCTTGGAATACCGATTGAGGAAACAGGGGTTGACTTCAACATTGACCGTCCGTTGACGGAGAGTGAGAGAAGAAGGACTGAATACTACTGCCGATATGACGTAGATGCTACGGAAATTCTCTGGAAACTGAGACAAGGATATCTGGATAACAAAGTTGCTGTAGGAGCGAAGAGAGGTCTGACAGACCGTAAGGCAATGTATATGACAAATGCCAAACTGACAAGCGTGTACCTACAAGCTGAGAAACCGGAGAAACCTTGGACGGATGAAAGGAATTACCAATACCCGGATAAGCTGCTTCGGCAGTATATTCCGCAGGAAATATTTGATTTCTTTGATCGGCTGCATGATCCGAACGTACCGGACATTGATCTGTTTGGTGGTTACGATCAATACGGCAGGAAGATTAAGGGTGCAAGCATTGAATTTAGAATAGGTGATTGTGTTTGCACTATAGCCTACGGAGGGATTCATGGAGCAATCCCGAACTATGTAGAAGTGGCAACGGAAAATCGTTCGATCAGAAACAAGGACGTAGGTAGTTACTATCCACATCTTATGACTATACCTCTTTCGGCAGGACAGCAATATGGATTCTGTAGTAGGAACATACCGTCACCTCAGATTTTTGTGGATATGTTGGAAAAGAGAATGAAAGCAAAGAAAGCCGGGGACAAGAAAACTGCAAATGCCCTGAAACTGGTAGCGAACACCTCTTATGGTGCAATGCTCAATGGTAAAAACGGAATTTCCTATAACGATCTCTATGATCCACTCATGGGACGTTCTGTATGTATTACCGGGCAGCTACTTCTTCTGGAACTGTCAATGCACCTTGTAGCAGAGTGTCCTACCTTGAAGATCATTCAGCTTAACACGGATGGTATCATGGTAAGTTTTGACAAGTCTGACGAAGCAAAATGGCAGGAGATTACGCAGGAGTGGCAGGACAGAACAGGTTTTGAACTGGAAGAGGATTTCATTCAGAAAATTGTTCAGAGAGATGTGAACAATTATGTAGAAGTTCCGGTGGGGGGCAGCAAACCGAAGGTCAAGGGTGGCAATCTGGTAAGAGGGATCTTAACCAATGCAAACATTGACTTTACGACAATGGGCTTACCTGCATGGGACAATATGAGTGGCGGTGCTTGGAATATCAATAACAATGCCTGCATCGTGGCTACAGCAATGAAAGAGTATTTTGTGAACGGGACTCTCCCGGAAGAAACCATTGCGGCAAGCAATAATATCCTTGATTTTCAGGTGATAGCGAAAGTCGGAGGTAAATATTCTGGATGCTACCAGTTAATAGGTGGTGAGAAAGTTCCGGTACAGAAGGTCAATCGTGTGTACGCCTGCAAGAATAAAGGTTATGGAAAGATTTATAAGACTCACGCCACTACCGGAAAGGACGCAAAAGTTCCCAGCCTGCCAGATCACTGCATAGTAGATAACAATAATGAGTTGTCCATAGACGTTGTGGACAGAGAATGGTATGTCAAACTGGCAAAAGAACAGATACGGAAGTTTTTAGGTGTGAAAGCACCACGGAAGAATACTAGAAAAATAAATTCGCTAAAGAAAAAGTCATTAGCGTTGTTCAATTAAGGAGGACAAGAACATGGAAAGTTCAGCAAAAAAAATGGTAACAGCAGAAGAGTTTGACGCAGCAGTAAAGCAGGTTATTCACGATCAGGTGAGTAATCCGAAACTGGATGGGATAGGAAAAATGCTCATTCCGCTGACAGGTGCTATTTTCGCAAAAGATGTTAAGAAGATTCTGTTCGGGGAAACCGAAGAAAATAAGGAGGACTAAGACTATGAAATTTCATGAAGTGAGCAAGGCTATGGATGAAGGTAAGAAGATTAAACTGAAAGACTGGGACAACGCCTACTGGTATAAAAAGGGCGGTATCATTGTCAACCATGACGAAGAAGGTTTTGAATGTGATGCAAGAGAAATCTTCCCGTTTGATTTAATGTGGGTAGCAAACGGTGACTGGGAGATTGTTGTTGAAAATCTGACTCCGATGAATTTCAAGGAAGCGTTCAAGCTGATGAAGCAGGGCTATCCAGTGAAACTTCCGTCTTGGGGTGGTTACTGGTACTGGGATGCCGCAAAGGAAACTATCGTGATGCACACGAAGGATGGCAGAGAATTGGATATCCGTGAGACTAAGAGGGTTGAATACACCACTCTGAATCTTCTTTCTGATGAATGGGTGCTTGCAAGCACTAAGAACTGCCCTGCAATGGGTGGTGAAGCTACTTTCTCCTTCGGGGAAGCAATCAAGTATCTGAAACGTGGACACAAGGTAGCCCGTAAGGGATGGAACGGCAAGAAGCAGTACATTCAGCTTGCAAGCGGAATCTCTTACAAAGCACCTACCGGAGATATCGTGAACTGTGAGCATGATGCCATCGGTAACATGGCAGTAGCTTTTGTCGGAACTTCCGGGGTACAGATGGGTTGGCTTGCATCTCAGGCAGATATGCTTGCCGATGACTGGGTATTCGCAGAGTAAGGAGGATTAGCTATGTTTTATCTGTTAGGAATTATCATCGGGCTTGTAATCAGTTTTCTGATTACTGCCGTGCTGATCTGGATTCTGGCTATGTGTTTTGGTTTCATGTTCACTTGGAAACTGGCACTGGGAGTCTGGGTTATCTATCTGATTATCAAGAGCATTTTTACAAGAAATTAAGGAGGATCAATAACAATGGCAAACATTTATGAAGGTATGAACGTGAGACAGAAACTTGCAAAGGCAAGATTGCAGTTCCTTAACCAGAAGGTTAAGAAGTCTGGTAAGAATATGCACTTGGAGTTCAAGTATTTTGAGTTGGAGGACATTGTACCTCCTGCAATCAGAATCTTTGCCCGTGTGGGACTTACCACAGACATTGACTTCACCGATGAAAACGGTGCGGTCATGAGAGTGTACAACACTGACAACTCTGAGGAAGCACCTATTGAGTTCCGTGTGCCGTACCGTGAGGTTAAGCCTATCGTAAGCAATGCAGGTAAGGAAGTAACCAATCCGATGCAAGCACTTGGTTCATCTATTACATACCTCAGACGTTACCTCTGGATGGCAGTTTTGGATATCACTGAACCGGATGACATTGACGCTACGCTTGGTTCTGAACCGGAAGAGGAAGAACCGGAGATTGAAGCACCGAATCCAGAGAAAGCAAAGACTGAGAAGAAGTCTCAGAAGAAACAGAAAGCCCCGGCTACACCTGCGGAACGTAAGGAAGCAAAGGAAACTCTGACGGACACTGAGGGACAGGCAGATGACTTGCAGATTGCAGCACTGAAAAATGCCTGCAAGGAACTGATGGAGAAAGACCCGGATCAGGAAGATTTTGTTCAGCAGATTGCCATGAAAACCAATGGCTTCACTCAGGTAACACGTTCTCAGTGTGAGCAGCTTATCAAGAATCTTGGCGAGATGATCGCAGCTTACAAGACGGAGGGCTAATGTATGTCAGACAATGTGAATCATCCATCCCACTACGAAACAGGGAAGTTTGAGTGCATTGACGTGATGGTAGAGACTCAGGGCGTACAGGCAACGAAGGATTTCTGTTTGTGCAATGCCTTGAAGTATATCTACCGTCACAGACGGAAGAACGGTCTGGAAGATATTCAGAAAGCAATCTGGTATCTGAATAAAGCCGTAGAGTTGGATGGACAAATTAAGGAACTGATTGACTGTAGAACAATCGGGGAAAGAGAACCCCGTTACATGGAGGGCAGAAGTAATGAGGAAATTTAAGAGAATGATCGCAAGAGCTAATATGAAACGTGCAGGATATACCCGTCTGAATAAGAAGGGCGGGGACGGTAGAAGCACTTTTGCAAAGCTGTGGAAGCAGTACATTTAAGAAGGAGGACGGTTCTATGAAGTGGAATGACGATAAAACCATCACGATTACACCACCTGCGAAACCGAAGAAGATCACAGGTACACGATTTGCAGCTATCATGGGTCTGAATAAGTGGACAAGCCCGTTCAATGCGTGGTGTGCAATTACCAGAACCTATGAAGAACCGTTTGAGGACACGATCTATACCATTGCAGGTAAGACGATTGAGCCGAAGCAGGCAGAGTATATGAAAACTGCATACTTCATGAGTAATCTGATTACACCTACAGATGTGTACGGTGAGGACTACTTCAAGAAAACGTGGGGAGATTTCTTCCGTGATACGCCAATCTTTGGCGGTATGTGGGACTACCTGCTTGTGGACAAGGAAGGTAAGCCACAAACGGTACTGGAAATGAAAACCACAAAGAGGTCTGAGGACTGGATGGAAGATGTGCCTGAGTATTATGCTTTACAGGCTGCACTTTATGCCTACCTGCTTGGAGTGGATGACGTAATCATGGTATGTTCGGTTTTGGGTGAGAAGGACTACGATGACCCGAAAGCGTATGAGTGCAAAGCTGAGAACACTTTCGTTCGTCCGTTCAAGGTGTCTGAGAGATATCCGAACATGAAGAAAACGATCACTCAGGTTAAGAAGTGGTGGAAAACTCATGTGGAGGGCGGTGTATCTCCGAAGTACGATGAAAAGGCTGACGCTGACATTCTGAAAGTGCTGAGAGATAACAACCTGTCCCCTGACTGCGATCTGGACGCAATGGTGAAGGAAGCCGAAGGGCTTATGCTTCATATCGAAGAGGTAAATGCAACCGTAGCTGACGATGAAAAGCGTCTGAAAAAGCTGAAAGAACTGATTAAGGAAGCAAGTATGAGTCAGTTCAAACCGGGTGACAAGACTGTTACGATTACAGGCGGCAGTTATGATTTTGTCACGTCTGTTAGCATGAAGAAGAAACAGGACTTCGATACGGAAGCAATGGAGAAAGACGGTGTGCTTGATAAGTATATGACTGAGACTGAAAAGCCTGAGTACCGTTTCACTCCGAAGCGAAGAAAGGAGTCAGCATGATTAAATATCTCAGCTTATTCAGCGGAATAGGTGCTTTTGAAAAAGCATTACAGAATCTACATATTCCTTATGATTTGATGGGATATTGTGAAATTGATAAATATGCAAGCAAGGCTTATTCCCTCTTGCATAATGTACCGGAATCTATGAACTTAGGAGATATTACCAAACTAGATGAAAAGAGTTTACCTGATGATATTGACTTAATCACCTATGGATTTCCTTGTCAAGATATATCTCTGGCAGGACACCAGAAAGGTTTATTGAACGAAGATGGAAGTAAAACCCGGTCAGGATTGTTCTTTGATGCTTTAAGAATTATTGAGCATACACAACCGAAAGTTGCTATTGCTGAGAATGTTAAAAATCTTACAGCTAAGAAGTTTTCAGAGCAATTTTCCATAGTTTTAAACTCTCTTGATGAAGTAGGGTACAACAATTACTGGCAGGTGTTAAATGCTAAAGACTATGGAACACCACAAAACAGAGAGAGAGTATCTTGAATATCCTAACAGTACAACACGAAGAGGACATATTGGAAAGCAGGTAGCACAAACTATAACCACTTCTCCGAATCAGGGAGCTGTTGTTGAAGCAATTTCAGGAAAAGAATTGAGCGGTTTAGCAATTCGCAAATTGACTCCAAAGGAGTGCTTTCGCTTGATGGGTTTTGATGATTCAGATGTAGACAAGCTGATTACAAACGGTATTTCCAATACGCAGCTTTATAAGATGGCAGGTAACTCCATTGTGGTTACTGTTTTGGAAAATCTGTTCAAACAGATTTATAAACCAGTTACTCAGAGTATTGCTTCTTTGAAGCAACAATCTCTGGATATATTAAATAACATTTAAGGAGGACTATTACAATGGCAAAGATTGGACTTACAGAGGGATTTACACTGATCCCGGAAGGAACTCATGTATTCAAGATTACTGAGGTCAACTACAAAGAGGACTTCGGTAAGATGGAAGTGGTTATGCAGACCGCAAAGGGTCAGAAGCATATCGAGAGATTTTCTCTCCTGAATAAAGACGGTGAACCGAATCAGGGCGGTCTTAATGCGTTCAGCTATTTTGCTAAAACGGCACTGGATGACTTCACTGTGAAGGACATTGACGATCAGGAGTTAGTTGGACACTTTATCCGCTGTGAAGTTGAGCATGAGGAAGTCGAGAGCAACAAAACACCGGGCAAGATGCTCAAATTTGCAAGACTGGGTGACAAGGAAGCGGCTTATGGATTTGATGAAGAGGAAGCTGCCCCGGCAGCACCGAAGCAGAGCAAGCCTGCACAGGCTGAACCTGCAAAGCAGGAAGGTAAGAAACCTGCGGCATTTGATCTTGGCAGTCTGCTTGGTTAAGTAAGTGACCTGCGGAGAGGGAGAGATGTTATCTCAAACTCTCCAATGGTTATATTAAAATATTCTCAAAATGGAGGATTGAAGATGAACACGAACGAAAGAATTAAGATTTTCAAGTCCCTGATGGGTCAGGCGTTCAGCAAGGAAGAGGTGGACTACTTTGTAGCTATTTTCAGACGGATGGGTTATTTCACTGCCCCTGCTTCCACGAAGTATCACGGCAATTATGAAGGTGGTTTGTTCGATCATTCCCTTGAAGTGACTAAGAGTCTGCTGCATCTTACCAAACACCTGAAACTTCACTGGAACAGCAAGAAGAGTCCTTATGTTGTGGGTATGTTTCATGATCTCTGCAAGTGTGATAACTACATTCACAACGGAGATGGAACGTACAGCTACAATCCGAATGTTACCATTCCCGGTCATGCTGAGAAGTCTTTGGTACTTCTGGCAGCGAATGAGATTGGCGTAACTGAGGAAGAGAAAGCGTGTATCAGATGGCATATGGGAGCGTTCGATGACAAGGAAAACTGGGACAAGTACGGAAAGGCTATTGAGAAATTCCCTAACGTCTTGTGGACTCACACGGCAGATATGATGGCTGCCAGAATCAAAGGTATTTAAGGAGGAAGCACTATGAAGAAAGTAGTTGCTGTAGTGATTGCTACACTTATGGTGGCAGTGCTTATGACAGGATGTACGGAATCTGAGCAGGTTTCGTATAACATCGGTAAGGAAGCTGACAACTTCAATGTAACCCGTAAACTGACCGTAATCAATGCCAGAACCGATACGATCTTGCTTGAAATGGAAGGTACATTTTCTCTCAGCAATAATTCAGACAACGAACTGGAAGTTATCTGTGAGGTTGGAGATGGCAAGTATCAGAAACATTTTGTATATCTGAACGATGACACGATGTATGTAGTGGAAGATATTTCCGGTGCAAATGTTGACAAGTACCATTATGAAATCAACTTCCTTCCTGAATACGGTGTCAAAGTTACTCACAAGGATTAAGGAGAAATTACTATGGGAGCATTACTTGGATTTATCGGAGGTTTTATTACAGGTCAGATTTTCTTGATCTGTGTAGCAGTTATTGGTGCAGGCAGAGAAGATAAGAAAGCACCGACTAAAGAAGAGTGGAAACAGGAGGACTAAATCATGATTATTACAGGTATGGATCACTTTCAGAGTGTATGCAAGAGAAAACTGGTGGAATGGTATCACAAGAATAGACCGGACGTTGACATTGATAAGAGCAATGTGTTTGTAGTCTGGTCTTGCAAGACTTTACAGAATTACAAATGCCTTGCATCTACCACAATCAGCGGTGACGGTATTTACGCTGAGTATACTTTTAACGGAGATAAGCAGGAGATGTATGAGGATGTTTACGGCAAACTCACCAACACCTGCATCACACAGGAATAAGGAGGACTAAATCATGACAGGTAAAGAATATCAGGAACTTGCAATCAGAACTTGCAGTATTCCTTACGATCAGAAAGAAGATAGACTGTTTCATGCCGTGTTCGGTCTGAACAGTGAAGCAGGAGAGGTTGCAGGAATCTTGCAGAAGAAATATCAGGGACATGAAGTGAACCTTGAACACATGGAAAAGGAACTTGGTGACTGTCTCTGGATGATCGCAGAAGCGTGTAATGCACTGGGAACGGATATTGATACAGTCATGCAGATGAATATTGACAAGCTGAAAGCCCGTTACCCAGAAGGGTTTACAGTAGAAAATTCTCTGCATCGTAAACCGGGAGATATCTAATGCGATATCACAACATTACTCAGGATGACATGAATAACGGTGACGGACTCCGGGTAGTCCTCTGGGTTGCAGGATGTGAACATCACTGTAGGGGCTGTCAGAATCCGGTTACATGGAATCCTGATGACGGTTTGGTGTTTGATAAGAGAGCTTTTAATGAAATCATGAAAGCACTGGAAAAATCATATGTGGCAGGTATTACTTTCTCCGGTGGTGATCCGCTTCACCCGCAGAACCGTGGAGCAGTATTCTCCATCATGAAAGCAGTACAGAAGAGATTTCCGAAGAAAACAATATGGGTCTACACCGGGTACACATGGGAACAGATTCTTGCAAACAAATATCTGCTTGCAGCAGTCAAGTATGCAGACGTACTGGTGGATGGACGCTTTGAAGAAGAGTTGAAGGATGTCAATTATCACTGGGCGGGCAGTACCAATCAGAGAGTGATTGACGTACAAAAATCATTACAGAAAGGAGAAGTGGTCTTACATGAAAGTAATTAAGAAAGACGGAACACTGGAAGAGTTTGACGGTGAAAAGATCGTAAACGCTGTCAACAAGTCTGCTTCCAGAGTCATGATTACACTGGATGATACAGCATTTCATGAAATCGTTGGTGCGGTACTGGCAGTGATTAAAGAGAAAGGTCTTACCGATATTCCGGTTGCCACGATGCACAACATTGTGGAGCAGGTGCTTGATAAGTATGATCCACGAATTGCTACATCCTATCGTAACTACAGAAACTATAAGCAAGACTTTGTTCATGTGTTGGACAGGGTATTCCAGAAATCGCAGGTTGTTAGATTTCAGGGAGATAAAGAGAACGCAAACACGGATTCAGCATTGGTAGCTACAAAGCGTTGCCTGATCTTTAATGAATTGAATAAACGTCTGTACCGCAAGTTCTTCATGACACAGGAAGAGTTACAGGCTTGCCGGGACGGTTATATTTACATTCACGATCAGTCTGCAAGACTGGACACTATGAACTGTTGCCTGTTCAGAGTCAATGAGGTTATGAAGGGTGGCTTTGAGATGGGTAATATCTGGTACAATGAACCGAAAACGCTTGATGTGTTCTTTGATGTACTGGGTGATATCATTCTCGCAACCGCAAGTCAGCAGTACGGAGGATTTACAGTACCGGAGGTTGACAAGTTGGCAGCACCTTACGCTGAGAAATCTTATAAGAAGTATGTGGATGAATACATGGAAATTCGCAATCAGCAGACCTTCACGCAGGAAGTTCATGAATGGGCTATGCAGAAGGTAGAAAGAGATTTTGAACAGGGATTTCAAGGAATTGAAATGAAGCTGAACACTGTGGGATCATCCCGTGGTGACTATCCATTTATCACTATGACATTCGGTCTGGCTACAGATTGTTTCGGTAAGATGGCAAGCAAGACTTTCCTGCGTGTTCACATGACAGGTGAGGGTAAGCCGGGAAATAAGAAGCCAGTCCTTTTCCCTAAACTGGTATTCCTGTATGACAAGAATCTTCACGGTGAAGGCTGTATCAACGAAGATGTATTTGAAGCCGGGATTGACTGTAGCTGCAAGACTATGTACCCTGACTGGCTGTCTCTTACAGGTGACGGTTATGTGGCTGAGATGTACAAGAAATATGGCAGAGTGGTAAGCCCTATGGGTTGCCGTGCTTTCCTTAGTCCGTGGTATGAGCGTGGCGGTATGCACCCGGCAGACGAAGATGATAAGCCTATCTTTGAAGGACGTTTCAATATTGGTGCAGTGAGTCTGCATCTGCCTATGATTCTTGCGAAAGCAAGAGAAGAGGGTAAGGACTTCTATGAGGTTTTGGACTTCTACCTTGAAATGATCCGCAATATTCACAAGCGTACTTATGAATACCTTGGAGAGATGAAAGCCAGTACCAACCCGATTGCCTATTGTGAAGGTGGTTTCTACGGAGGGCATCTGAAACCTTCGGACAAGATTAAATCACTTCTCAAACCTATGACGGCATCTTTCGGAATTACAGCACTCAATGAGTTGCAGGAACTTTACAACGGAAAGTCCATTGCAGAGGATGGTGCATTTGCACTGGAAGTCATGCAGCATATCAATGATAAGGTCAATGAATACAAGGAAGCTGACGGATGGCTCTATGCAATCTACGGCACACCTGCTGAGAGCCTTTGTGGTTTGCAGGTGGAGCAGTTCAGAAAGAAGTATGGAGTGATTAAGAATGTGTCTGACAGACCGTATGTAAGCAATAGCTTTCACTGTCACGTCACAGAAGATATCACACCAATTCAGAAGCAAGACTTGGAAGGACGTTTCTGGAATCTCTGCAACGGTGGCAAGATTCAGTATGTGAGATATCCGATCAGCTACAACCGGAACGCCGTCAAGACTCTGGTGTGCAGAGCAATGGAGTTAGGCTATTACGAAGGAGTCAACCTGTCTCTGGCATACTGTGATGATTGCGGTCATGAAGAGTTAGAGATGGATGTATGCCCGGTGTGTGGCAGTACCAACCTCACGAAGATTGACAGAATGAATGGCTATCTGTCCTACAGTAGAGTTCACGGTGATACCCGTCTGAACGCTGCAAAAATGGCTGAGATTGCTGAGAGAAAGTCAATGTAATGGAGGGTTAAGGTATGACTGATAAAGGGATTGATAATCTCAGGTTCGGGATCATAGAACAAGCTGCGATTGATTACGTTGACTTACTGACGGGCTTTAAGTCACCGACTACAGATTGTAACGTGAACGAGTGCCGAAGGTTCTTCCGGTCACAATGGTTTCATTCCCTTTGTGACCTTGATCCCGAACAGGTTATTAACCGATTGGAAAGGAAAGCAAAGACTATGGTTATGAAGTACGAAGTACACAAAGAACACGGTAGCTGTAGATGGTATGTCACGGAGGTAGGCTGTAAAGAGCCTATCCCCGGCACATACGGCACAAAGAAGAGAGCATTGCATACAGCAGCGAAGATGAATGGTCTGGACTACAAAGACTACATGAGAGTTCGCAGAAGGGATGGTATGAATCATGATTAGAATTTCAAAGGCAGAAACCTACGGGTGGGAAGCTGCAATTAGAGGTATGAGAAATCCTATGAACTCATGGGATAAATCAGACAGTTATCCTGCTGTAGATTGTGGAAAATGCGGGATTATTGATCGTGAAGGCATTTGTTATCCGAAAGAACATGATTGTTCCGAATTTGCTTGTTATGCAGTAGGAGAAAATGACCTCTCTCTCATGAAGAAACTTACGGCAGCAGGTAACGATCATGGGAAGTTCCTGAGAATGATTAACGTCACAGCGGACTTGGAAGCACCTCTCTATTGGTGGAAAGAATTTGACACCTACAAGGTGGGTACAGTCGCAAATTCGTGTAGCACAATGCACAAGATTCAGGCAAAAGAGTTTACCTTGGAAGATTTCTCCACGGATCACCTGTCTCAGACCAATCTTATTATCATGAAGATGGTAGTGGATGCACTGAACAATGCAAGACTGGACTTCCTTAGTCAGAAGGACAAGCGTGACTGGTGGCAGATGATTCAGCTTTTGCCGTCATCTTACAACCAGAAGCGTACCGTGCAGCTTAATTATGCAGTGTTAAAGAACATCTATCATGCACGAAGAAACCATAAACTTGATGAATGGCATACGTTCTGTCATTTCATCGAATCACTACCACACAGCGAATTGATTACAGAGTAAGGAGCGTGGGAACAGATGGACTATTCCAGAATACCAGAAGAATTAAAGAATCAGAATCAGTGGGTGTGTGCTTGGGACGGTTCAAAAGTTCCCATGAGAGCATTTGAAAGAAAAGCCGCTTCATCCACCGCACCGGACACTTGGTCTACCTTTGAGCAGGCTGAGTGGGCGGTGGAGAACGGACACTATGACCACATTGGTTATGTCTTTGCCGATCAGAACATTGTAGGCATTGACATTGATGCAGGCTTTGAGGACGGTCTTATGACCCCGCTGTGTGCAGATATTATGCAAGCCTGCCACTCATACACAGAGAAGTCCCGGAGTGGACGTGGAGTACATATCCTCATGCGTGGCAAGCTGCCGTTCTCAGGCAAGAACAATCTTGCAGGCGTAGAAATCTATCAGGCAAGAAGGTTCTTCATTATGACCGGGAAGGTGCTGATCTTCCCTGAGATCATTGATAATCAGGAAGCTATTGACTATGTAGTGGAGAAGTATTTTAAAGAGACAGAAAAGACCGGGAGCAATTCAAATATGGTACAGCGTATCTATTCTCCTAAGTTTCCGAAGCCTACGGGTGGGAGAATCTTTGTCAGACCGGACTACCCGGAAATCCCGGACGGCGGCAGAAATATTTCTCTTACCAGTCTGGCAGGTGCATTGCACAACACCGGGTACACTCCAATGCAGATTTATCAAGAATTGCAGAGAGTCAATAACGAAGTATGCAAGCCACCGCTTCCAGACAGAGAACTACAGATCATTGCAGAAAGCATAAGCAGATACAGGAGATAATTAAATGGCAAGAAACAGATACCCCGGATGTTGTTACTGTTGCGGTGCTTACGTTCCCACAGGCTACGGACACTTTGAAAGGCATAAGGGTGGATGGCGTGTAAAATGTGTAAAATGTACCAGTGGAAGAACGGTAAAAGATACCGACAAAGAAGTAAAGAAAGCAATTATGTTGAGAAATAAGCAGAAGGAGGTGAGAAAGAACAATGGAAGATGAATTATTTCAGTTGTCTAACGGACGCTATGTAACATCGGTAGAGATTTCAGAAAAGCTGACATACATCAAAGAACATCACCCTGAGACTTCCTATCAGGAAGATTCTACAGGGTATTCATGGGATGAAGCGGGTATGGCTGACCTCTTCTCAGAGTGTTACGATCATGACACCCGGTACTGCCCGGAAGCAAAGTCATGGTACACCTATGACGGTGGTAAGTGGCAGAAAGACGTAGGATCACTGCTTGTATCCAATAAGATTAAAGAGTTTGTCAGGATCATGGCACTCTACTGCGGAGAAATCCCGGACGAAGATAAGCGTAAGCAGTACATGGCTTTTGTCGGTAAGATGGGTGATAGACGTTTCCGTGACAGACTCATGAAGGATGCAGCCGACAACTTGAAGATTGCAGCAGCAGAGTTTGATACGCACCCATTTCTGATTAACTGTAAGAATGGTACTTATGATCTGGAATCATTGACATTCCGTGAGCATAAATGGGATGACTTCTTAACAATGCAGACCAATTTTGAATACGGTGTGAAGAAAGATAAGTGTGCCAGATGGGAACAGTTTATCAAGGAAGTAACGCAGAACGACAAAGACAAAGCGGACTACCTGCAACGTGCCTTGGGTTACTCCATCCTTGGAACATCTAAGGAAGAGTGTATGTTTATCCTGCATGGTAAGACCACCAGAAACGGAAAGTCCACCATGCTTGATGCAATTCAGCACTTGCTTGGTGATTACTCTACTGTCACACCTGTAGAACTGATCTGCCGTGGTGACAGAGCAAAGAACGCAGAAGCAGCAAGCCCGGTACTGGCAAAGCTGAAAGGTAAGCGAATGGTTACTATGAGTGAGTCAGACACCGCCGGGAAGTTGGATGAATCAGTCATCAAGCAGCTTACTGGTGGTGAAGAAATCACCGCCCGTGAGTTGTATCAGACAGCAATTACCTTCAAGCCGCAGTTTACAATGTGGCTGTCCTGTAATGACCTACCTGCTGTAAAAGATAAATCCTTGTTTGCTTCTGATCGTGTGCGTGTTATTGAATTTAACAGGCACTTTAATGATGACGAACAGGACAAAGGCTTGAAGGACTACTTTGAGTCACCGGAAGCAATGCGTGGTATCTTCACATGGTTGGTTGCCGGGTACTTCAAGTACAGAAGGTTTGGTCTAAAAATGTCAGCAAATATGCAGAAGGTAGTCAAGCAGTATGAGAAAGACAATGATCTGGTATTGCAGTACCTTGAAGAGAAATGCCAGAAGCAGGATGACGTTAAGACAAGAGCAAAGACCCTTTATGATAATTACAAGCTGTGGTGCAAGAGCAACGGCTATTATGTATGCAGCATGAAGAAGTTCAATGCTGAGTTGATGGTACACCCTGAGTGGTATGAGCAGAAGTCCGTGAGTGGTGGCGTGGCTGTTTACTACGGAATTATGATGAAAACGACAGGTTAATTGTAGGGTATGTAGGGTATTTCATCGTTTTGCTATAACTTTCTCTAGTAGACCGCCTACTAAGAAAAGTTATACCGAAAATCGAAAATACCCTACAAGCCCTACAGGTAAGAAAGGAGCAGAACTATGGAAAGTTATGTAGAGAGATGGAAAAGAGAGCAGAAAGAGAAGGAGCAGAAAGGAGTAGGTAAGAATGGCAGACGAACAGAAGAAGCCCAGAACGAGAGGGAAGGACAGAAAGCCCAGAAGGACAGCGGGGTATCAGAAGAGTAGCCCTGCGAACTTGGAAAAAGCAAGAGAAAATAGTCCGATTGTACAGGGGCATAATCCTGATTTGCCAGAAGGATATAACTCCCGGATGATTCAGTTCACTATGGAGATCATGCCGTCTGAGAAGTTGGACTATAACGACATAGAAGAGATGGAAAGACGGTTCATGCACTATCTGGAAACGTGTGCAAAATACGATATGAAGATAGGGAATCAGGCTGCATATGCTGCGATAGGAATAGATAAGGGTATTGCATGGGAGTGGGTCAACCGTTGTACAACGAACCCCGCCCGCACCGACTTTATCAAAAAGGTGCAGAAAGTGTGTGCTTTATACCGTGAGGGACTTATGCAGGATGGCAAGGTCAATCCGGTTACTGGCATATTCTGGCAGAAGAACTATGACGGCATGAAGGATCAGACAGAAATGGTTCTGACTCCTAACAATCCGTTGGGTGACAGTGCCGACACAGAAGCCCTTGCAAGGAAGTATCTTGACAATGCCGACATTGTAGACATTCCAGAAGGTGAAATCTCAGAAGTCGCAGAAAGGGCAGAAAGCCCTAAAATTAAATAAGGTAATGAAATACGCCCCGGTGTAGGAAAGACCTGCTGCCGGGGCGTGTGTGCGTTCTGAGGGCATAAAGAAAGCCCCGGATCATACGGGGCGGGCGTTCTACCCATTCCATACAATCCGGGGTTTCTGTTTCCTCCAATATTCTATTATGTCCGGGGTTTCTGTTTCGTACATCGGTATATTATACAACCTGCATCCCTCCGGTGTCATGTAGTAGCCTTGACCGTATCGGGGTAGGAGTTCGCAACCTGTCACGCCTAAAATATTACGGCTATCTTGACCGCTGCGGGTTCTGAGTGCTACACGGCTATCAAAGTTTACCTTTATCGGTGTAGGGATCACAGCAGACAACGGGCACTGTGTAGCGGCTACAGCGTGGACGTTTGCAGCTCTGCCGATCTGACAGAGCCGTTGCAATATCGGTTGTACTTGCTTTTTGTTCGTTGTCATCAGGTCGGCTAGTTCGTCAATAACCACATACACAGCACCGCCGCCGTATTTCTTAACGTGCTGCCGTGCCATGTCTCTATAACGGTTGTCTGTTATTGCTATAGCTTCCTGTAATGCCTGTACCATTTCCCCCGGTTCACTGCTATAACGCAGTGTGTGGGGCAGTTCTTTATAGTCCACCAGTTCAACCCGTTTAGGGTCGATCAATATAAACTGTACAGCGGCGGGGCTGTCCTTTAGTGCTGTTGTCATCATGCCATTTATTACAACGCTTTTACCGCTGCCTGTAGCCCCTGCAATTAGTAAATGGGGCTGTTGTAGCATATCGGCATAAAGATTATAATAATCAAGTTCGGGTGTTTTCCAGACTCTTCTCACGCTATCACGTCCTTTTCTATATTGGTTTACACTCTGCATTTATACGGGCTTGTGACCGTCAACGGCTGCATTATAAACCAATGCCCCGGACTGTTGCCGGGGCTTGTGGCTAGTTTATAAAGTTATAGTCATATTGTTTTACAGTTCCCAGAGTTGCCGCCGTTGGTGTTTCACCTGTAAAGCGGTCAACCTCTATTACCGGGATATAAAACGCTGTATAGCGTCCCGTTTCGTTGGTTGTACAGTTGTAATATTCAAACGTATTTAACAGGGTTTCAAACGTTGTGTCTAAATGTTTCCCGTTCTGTACTACTGTACTAAATAACCCGGTTTCCGGTCTTAAATTGCAAGGGCATAACATAATAGGCATATCGTTATTAAATACCCGGCGGGCTGTTGCCTTGCTAACTCTCTCAAAAGTAAAACCATCTTTTCTAAAGCTGTATTCTCTCATAATACAAGACCTCCTATATTCTATTGTATTCTGTTTCCAGACCCCCGGCAGAGCCGGGACGCTTGCGGCTTGACTGGCTATTTATACACGCCGCAACGTGTGTTACTCTTCGGACTCGTCAAAGTCCCCGTTTTCTTCCATCTCGTCTAATACATCGGATATTACAGACCCCAGAAGGTAACAACGTATTGTTACGTCAAACCATTCCCAATCCTCAGAAATAAATTTATCCCCTACGGTTGCGGGATCGGTTGCGAACTCGTTAATAGCTTTTTGTAATAAGTCCATGTTATCGAGTACATACAAGGAAGCCTGCACCCTGTTAAATGTATATGATCCGCTGCCGTTGCCTGTCACGCTATCGGCTGTCCACAAGTCATCATTTAACTGTTGTTCAAGTCCTCCTCTGTCCTCTGTCCAGTCTGCTAAATCAACCTCGTCTGTAATCCACTGTTTTACATCCTCTGTCATTGCTTCTCTGTAATCATACATAATACTTGACCTCCTATATTCAATTATCACTTTGTGCAATCTGTACACCGGGCGGCTTGCCTGCTGTACAGCAGCATTGACAACCTATAATTATTTAGTTGTCGTTGCTATCTCTTTATCATGTTTACATGATATCATATATACATGATATTGTCAAGCATTTTATCATGATTACATGATATTTTTTTTTTGTGATCTGGTGACAGGACAGCAGCACCGGGACAGCATACCCCCCGGAGGGGGAAATAGACCCCCGGCTGCCGGGGCGGGTGAGGTGCAAAAGTTCCGCAAAAATTAAAAAGGTCTTGACAATATCATAAAATCATAATATCATGTAAGCATGAAAGGAGGTAACACAATGCAGGCTAACGAAGTAATTAAAAATCTTATGGCACAGAAGGAGATCACTCAGACTGAAATGAGAGAGAAGATGGAGATGAAAAGCCAGTCCGGTGTAAGTCAGGCTCTTAATCGTGATATGAAAATCTCTATGCTGATCCGTTTCTTGAAGGTGATGGATTGTTCATTGACTGTTACAGACAATTCGACTGGTGAGACATTTGAGATTTCAGAATAAATGATAGGCATACGCCTATTAAAAATAGACATACGTCTATCAAGTGCTATAACTCCTCTTAGAGAGGGCTATACTATAAAAAGTTAGGGAGTATAATAGACATACGTCTATCGTGATAGGCATACGCCAATAAGTCTGATTAAGGAGGGCTGACGGCTATGACCGTGAAAGATTGTGTAAAAACCATGCTTTCTAAAAGAGGATGGAGTCAACGGAAACTGGCTGAGGAACTTGGTTATTCCGGTCAGGGCAGTATTGGTAAGACTCTCCTAAGAAATGATGGTATGGGTATGACTGTAGAAACACTCATAAAGTGGGCTGATGCAATGGAGTTTCAGATCATCATACAGTCAGAAGATGAAGAGATGATTTTGGATGGTGAAAGTGAGGGATAAGTATGTTATATTTACTGTGGGGCATTTGCTATTTCATGTGGCTGTGCTTCCGATTGATGTTCTGGGTATCTATGAAGATCGTGTACTATGTAATAATCATGCCTATCCTTTGGATGTTCAGACTGCCGTTCAGAATTTTAGCGAACTTATAAGGAGGATCAAGTATGGCTACAGGTGTTTATCTGAGCAGTCATAAGAAGAAAAGAACTGCGTTATTACTCTGTATTTTTACAGGAGTGTTCGGAGGTCACTATTTCTATGTGGGAAGATTCATGAGAGGTCTGCTTGCAATGTTCACCTTCAACTTCTTGTTTATAGGATGGCTGCTTGATATTATCAAAATCATGAGAGGACGATTAAAGGATAACAACGGATTGCCACTTATTGATTAACTGAATACTTGGCTGTAGGGATGCTACAGCTTGTCCAATGGGACTGTCGTTTTGACAGTCCTTTTTTTATTCTCAGGAGGTTATTATGAATTATTTGAAATTGAAACAGAAGATTTATGAAGCTATAGAAAGGAATCCGCTTGATAGATCTGCATACGAAGAGATGTTTGCAGTCTGCCGGGAATATGAGAAGATTGACTTCCAGACCGCACACGCATGGAATCATGAACTGCGTAATCGTATCTCATGGGGACTGCGTATGACGGTATGCAGTCAGAAATTCGATGAAGCCAGAGAGTTTGATGATCTGATGTTCAGGTCACTTCTTTTCGGGGCACAGCATTTCTTCGATGATTACTTACAAGCGGTAGAGTACGGCAAGCCACTTGACAAGAAGTTCTATCAGCCCCGCCGTCATTATCTAAGAAGATATGTAGACGCATATCAGGAGATTCTTGACGGGAAACTGGACTTCCTATCCATCTCCATGCCGAAGAGAGCCGGGAAGTCCCAGTTAGGTATCAACTTTACGAATATGCTTTCCGGTAAGTACCCAGACAGAGCAACACTTATGGAAGGTACAGGTGATGACCTTGTTAAATCGTTCTATCTTGGTTGTCTGGAATATCTGACTCTTCCCAGTGACTATCATTTTTATGATATTTTCCCGGAGAGCAAACTTGTCCAGACCAATGCCGACACGAAGATTATCAACCTTCTGCATAAGTCCCGATTCCCTACCGTTATGTGCCGATCCATTGATGCCCGTCAGGTAGGTCTTTCCGAAGCAACTAACCTTCTGTACCTCGATGACTGTGTGGAAGGACGTGAGGAAGCGAAGAACCGTCAGAGACTTGATGATAAGTGGGAGGTCATCTCTGGTGATATCATCGGACGTGCTATTGAGGGTACACCTATTGTCATCTGCGGTACACGATATTCTCTGTATGATCCTATCGGTCATTTGCAGGAAGAGATGCAGAAACAGAGAAAACGATGCAAGATTATTGAGACACCTGCTCTTGATCTGGTGACAGATGAAAGTAACTTTGAGTATATGCGTGAGGGTAGAAAGGTTTTCACCACTCAGTATTTTAGGGATCAGCGTGAGATGCTTTCTGAGGAACAGTTTGAGTCCGAATTTCAGCAGAAACCGTTTGAAGCAAAAGGAATCCTTTTCCCGGAGAAGAGTCTTAACCGCTACTTTGAACTGCCGATTGACCGTGATCCTGACAGTATCATTGCTGTCTGTGATACTGCGGACACCGGAGAAGACTTCTGTGCTATGCCGATTGCTGCGGTATACGGAAGTGAGGTCTACATCGTAGATGTAGTCTTTGACGATTCTGCACCGAAAGTAACCAAACCTGAATGTGCGAAAGCACTCATTGACAACAAAGTGGTAGCCAGTACCTTTGAGTCGAACAATGCAGGTAAGTATTTTGCCCGTGACGTGCAGCAGATTTTAACTGACAGGAAGTATGTGTGCAATATCCGAACGAAGCAGACGATCAGTAACAAGCAGACCCGTATTGAGTTCGCATCGGACAACATCTTGAAGAAGTTCTACTTCAAAGATCCGTCCCTGTACGCAAGGAACAGTCAGTATGCAGCTTTCTTGAAACAGGTGACTACTTATACCCGATCCGGTAAAGTGCCGCACGATGACGCACCAGACTCCCTTGCATTGCTTGAAAATGAACTGAGAGGACTGATCGGAAATACGGTTGAGATTATGGACAGAAGGATTTAATTTTCCTAAAAAGTTTCCAATGCTTATGCATAAATATTGCTTGAAATAACCATTGAAGAGTGTTATAATAAACCATAGAGAAAGATTACTAAGAAGGAGGTGTCACCAGTGGTAGAACCCTATTTACATCTGAACGGACGAAGAATGATCCTGACAGATGAAACCGAAGTGAATATTGGTAACGTGGTTCAAATATTGCGAAAAGCATTACCGTACCACTGGAAGAACCGAAGTGAGATCAGTTACCTGTGGTCTTACTACAAGGGCAGGCAGCCGATTCTTAACCGTGTGAAGGAAGTAAGACCTGAGATCACAAACAAGATCGTTGAGAATCGTGCGAATGAGATTGTCTCATTCAAGTCGGGCTACCTCATGGGCGAACCGCTACAGTATGTTTCCAGAGGAAATGCTGAGAACATTGCAGATGCAATCAATCAGCTTAATGAGTTCGTATTTGCAGAGGAAAAGCCTGCGAAGGACAAGGAACTTGCCGACTGGTTTCATATCTGCGGAACTTCCTTCCGTATGGTACTCCCGGATGAAATGGCAGGAGAGGACGATGAATCCCCATTTGAAATCTACACTCTTGATCCCAGAAATACCTTCGTGGTCTATAACAACGGTTTAGGCAACAAGCCAATTCTGGGTGTTAAGTATGTGGTGGATGAAAACGGAGTGGTACATTACAGTTGCTATTCCGATCATGAGTATTTTGAGATTGTGGAGTCGAAGGTTATTTCCTATGATACACATATTCTGGGTGAGATTCCGATTATTGAATATCCACTGAATATGGCAAGGATCGGTGCTTTTGAACTGGTTATCCCACTTCTGGATGCAATCAACCTGACAGACAGTAACCGTTTGGATGGAGTGGAGCAGTTCATTCAGGCATTGATGCTATTCCACAACGTAGATATCAGTTCCGAAGATTTTGACGAACTCCGGGAAAGAGGGGCTATCAAGTTCAAAGACATTGATCCCCAGTTGAAAGCTGAGATTAACTATCTGGTAAGTAATCTCAATCAGGGTGAGACTCAGACCTTGGTAGACCATATGTATCAGACAGTGCTTACCATCTGTGGTATGCCGAACCGTAATGGCGGTTCTTCTACATCTGATACGGGTTCTGCCGTCATCATGCGTGATGGTTGGTCTGCTGCCGAAGCCAGAGCAAAGGACAGTGAGTTGATGTTTAAGAAGTCTGAGAGAATTTTCTTGAAGGTGGTTCTGAACATCTGCCGCACTCTTGCCGATATGGACTTGAAGGTATGCAACGTAGAAATCCGGTTCACACGAAGGAACTACGAAAACATTCTTCAAAAGGCACAGGTGCTTGATCTGATGCTGAAAAATAACAAAATCCATCCACGTCTTGCTTTTGAGCATTGTGGGTTGTTTGTAGATTCTGACCTTGCATACACATTAAGTGCTGAATATGCAGAGGAACAGGAGCAAAAGGCACAAGAGTTGTTTGAACAACAGCAAAGAATGAAACAGGAGGGAAATGACGATGACTCCGGTAATAACGAAGGAAATGGTGGAGCAGATGGAAAGTCTGCTGAAACACGGGAGCAGAGTGGAAATACTGATTGAGCAGGGTAAGATCACCATTGTAGAAATCAAACGAAAAATGAAGATGAAAGAGTAACGCCGGGACAAAGGTTCTGGTGAGTCCAATGGGACTGTGAGTGTAACAACTCATAGTCCCTTTTTATTTTGTCATGAATAAAAAGACACTTTCAAATTACATTCTGGCGTTTGATGAAATCAATGCCCTTACCGCTGTCAGTTATAACACCGCTTCCGAAACTACAGAGGATCAGACCGTACAGGTCAGTCAAATAGCAGATGACATTTTGTCACTGCTCATAAATGCCTACCGCAAGGGCGTACAAGCCGCTTCGGAGATGCTTGCTTATGATCTGACCGTGGATGTGAGAAGCATGGATGAAGTCATCTACTTGGTGATTGACGGTAAGACATTTGAGGACAGGGTTGCAGATCATGTCCTCTCAGGAGATTTACAGGGGCTACAGACTCTTGCTGAATCTGAATTTCACAGAGTATACAACGCTGCGGTTCTGGATGGAGGACACCAGTACCAATCCAGTGTTGGATATGGGGTGACAAAGAATTGGTACACGGTTATGGATGACAAGGTGCGGGAAACGCATCGTTATCTGGAAGGTGCTTCGGTGTCTCTGGACGAAGAGTTCTGGACATTTGACGGAGATCATGCAGCTTACCCCGGAGGGTTTACAAAAGCTGAGAACAATGTGAACTGCCGATGCACCGTGGAACTACACATTGATGCAGAGGAAGAGTGATCTGCTTCCTTTACATACATGGTGAGGGAACACCTACAAAACGCAAACTCAGACAAGAGGATAAAACGGAAATCATGGTGAGGGAACACCTACAAACGCAAGGAGGACTATTATGAGTTATTTAAGTGATTTGCTTGGGGATGCCTATAAGGAAGGTATGACTGAGGAAGAGATTTCCACTGCATTGCAGAGTGCAGAAGCGAAAGACAATGAAGCGGAAGTGAACCGCCTGAAAGCACAGCTTTCTAAAGCCAATTCGGAAGCTGCTGACTACAAGAAACAGTTAAGAGGTAAGCAGAGTGAGGATGAAGCTGCTGCCGCTGAACAGAAAGCAACGATGGATAAGCTGACACAGGAGAACGCAGACCTCAAACGTTCTATGGCACTGTCAGAAAAGAAAGCAAAACTTTTGGCTATGGGCTATGATGAAAAACTTGCCGATGACACTGCTACAGCAATGGTAGATGGTGACATGGACAAGGTTATGGCGAATCAGACTAAATACCTTGAAGCCCGTGAGAAAGATATTCTTGCTAAAAAGATGAAGGGTACTCCCAGACCTGCTGTGGGTTCTGAGAATACTGGTGGCATGGATTATCAGAAGAAGATCGAAGAAGCACAGGCAAGCGGAGATTTGACCGCAGTTGCCTACTATACACGTCTGGCAGCACAGGACGCTGCCGATCAGACAGAATAATAAAGGAGTGAATGAACAATGGCAGACGTATTTGCAACTAGCTTCGGAGTCCTGAACTACTCCGGTATGCTTTTTAACAAGGGTAATGTTAAGACCCCGCTTAGTTCTATTATCGGCTCTAAAGCCAAAACTACCAATCATGTAGAGTTCGTGACAGGTCAGGAATACAGTTCCGGTGGTAACGGTTCTCAGCCGAAGATTACTGAGAATCAGTCTCTTACTGCACCGGACGCTTCTGTTACTACCCGTGAGCAGAAAACTAACGTGACTCAGATTTTTCAGGAGTCTGTAGGTATCTCTTACGGTAAGCAGAGTAACATGGGTACTCTCTCCGGTATCAACGTTGCGAATCAGCAGGCGAACCCGATTTCCGAACTGGATTTTCAGGTTGCAGCTAAGATTCAGAAGGTGAACCGTGATATCGAGTACACTTTCATCAACGGTGTTTATCACAAGGCAACCAGTGATGATGATGCCAACCAGACCAGAGGTCTGATCCCGGCAATTACTTCTAACACTATGGCAATGAATAAGAAACCTCTGGGACTCTGGGATATTGCAGACATGGTTAAGAAGATTTACGGTGCGAACGCCCCTACTGAGGGACTTGTTCTTTGGTGTGACGCTGTTACTCTGTTCCAGATCAATGCTGATGCTGTTCAGAATGGTCTTACTATCGTACCTGCTGCCCGTGAGATCAATGGTATCTCTCTTTCCAGTGTGGTAACTCCGATCGGTGTTGTTTATCTGCATCTGGGTGAGTGTTTACCTGCGGGTACTGCACTGCTTCTGAACCTTGATGTGCTTGCACCTGTATATCAGCCTGTTCCGGGTAAGGGTAACTTCTTCCTTGAACAGCTTGCTAAGACTGGTGCAGGTGAGAAGTATCAGCTTTTCGGTCAGATCGGTCTGGATCATGGTGCTGAATGGTATCACGGTAAGTTCACAGGTATTTCTACTACCTTTGAGAAGCCTGCATACAGCCGTTCTGTTTATGTGGCTAACGCTGCGGATATCGGAAAGGCAACTGCTTAATCAGTAAAGAGTAAAGGAGGTGGGCGGTATGACTACCGACATGAAGTTGAAGATGCTGAAAAGTATGACTGGCGAAGAGGACAAAGACGTACTGTCCACTTATCTCAGTCTTGCTGAGAAAGTGGTACTGCAAAGAGCATATCCGTATGAGAATGTCAGTAAAGTACCGATGAAATACGATGCAGTCCATGTAGAGATTGCAGCGTACATGATAAATAAACGTGGAGCAGAGGGTGAAGTAAGCCACAGTGAGAACGGAGTGTCCCGTACTTATGAGGACGGAGATATCCCACCTTCTCTCCTTAGAGCAATTACACCAGTAGCGGGGGTGCTGTAATGAGACTGATGAAACGGAATCAGACGGCAATCTACTACTGTCTGTATAAGGGAAAAGAACCTCTTCTTGATGAAGATGGGAATGAGACAAGTGAATACAGGGTTCTGTATGAAAGACCTGTGAAGCTGATGTGCAGTGTGTCACACGCTACAGGGTATGCACAGGTGAATATGTTCGGTAACTTGGACAGTTATGACAAGGTTCTGATTACGGATGACATGAGTTGTCCGATAGACGAAAACACAGTCCTGTTTGTGGACAGTAAGCCGGGTTATCGGCAGGGTAAGCCTGCTTTCGACTATACCGTAAAACGGGTTGCGAAGTCTCTTAACACGATCTCTTATGCAGTATCGAAGGTGAAAGTCTCATGAGTAACAAGGTTATCAAAGTTCAGCTTACCGAACAGAGCATAGACAATGCGATAAAGGAATTAGAGGACTATAAGAAGTGGCTGAAAGAAAAGACGCAGGAATTTGTAAAAGCCCTTGCCGATGAAGGGATGCAGATTTCAAGAGCAAAGTTTCAGTCAGCTACCTACGATGGTACGAATGACGTTTCAGTATCGGTTGAAAGCAGGGGAGAGAATAAAGCTGCTGTAGTGGCTATAGGCAGTTCCGTTCTTTTCATTGAGTTCGGTACAGGTGTGAAATATCCTGATTCCCACCCGGAAGCCGGGAAGTTCGGTTTTGAGCATGGCGGTTACGGACACCACTTAGGACGGCTTGAAAAAGGATGGAGATATCAGGGTGATCCCGGTACAAACGGTGAGGTGATAGCCACCGGGAAACACGCAGGAGAAATTCATACCTATGGTAATCCTGCAAACATGAGTATGTATTATACAGTTCGTGAACTGGAAGAAAAGTTTGAGGAAATAGCAAGGAGGGTGTATCGAAGATGATAGATTGTGAAAATGAGGTCTATACCCGTATTGTTAGGATGCTTCGTGAAGAGTTTCCGGGAATCAACGTAGCGGGCGAATATACAAAGACCCCTTCTTCTTTCCCTCATGTGAGTATTACTCAGAGTGATAACAGCACGATTGCTGACAAGCAGGACACAAGCGGTAAGGAAGCTATGTCCCTTGTAATGTTTGAGATCAATGTGTACTCAAACAAGTCTGAGGGTAAGAAAACGGAATGTAAATCCATAGCAAAAGCTATTGATGAAAAGATGTTCTCCATGAATTTCAGGCGGTTGGCATTTACACCAGTCCCGAACTTGGAGGACGCAACCATATACAGAATCATTGCCCGTTACTCAGCAGCAACGGACGGTGAAAATTTTTACAGGAGGTAAAGAGCAATGGCTATTAGTACATTTAAGACCTTCCTTATGCACAAAAAGGAAGCATCTACCTATGAAAAACTTGTGGACATTACGGAGTTCCCTGATCTGGGTTCTGACCCGGAACTTCTGGAAACAACCACAACTTCTGATCGTATGAAAACCTATATCCTTGGTATTCTTGGAAACGAAGGTTTGAAGTTCCCGGCGAACTACGATCATACAGCGTACAAGGCGTTAAAGAAACTGGAAGGTAAGACTGACGGTTATGCTGTATGGTTTGGTGGTACTGACAATGAGGACGGTACTGTGACTCCTACCGGTACTGACGGTAAGTTTTCCTTTGACGGTCAGCTTTCCGTTCATGTGACTGGCGGTAAGGTCAATGAGGTAGTCGGCATGTCTATTACGATTGCACCGTCTACGGTCATCAAGGAAGAGTAAGAACAGTTAATTTTAAGAATTAAAGGAGATAAGAGCAATGGCTAAACAGATTATTTTTTCCTACGAAGGTAAGGACTACACACTGGAATACACCAGACGTACTATTCAGCAGATGGAAGCGGAAGGGTTTGTTGCGGATGACATTGAAAAGCGTCCGATGACTCTTCTTCCTGCTTTGTTTGCAGGTGCTTTTAAGGCACATCACAGGTTCGTGAAGCAGGAGGATATTGATAAGATTTTTGCGGGTATGCCCGACAAAGAGAGTCTTATCGGTAAACTTGCAGAGATGTACAACGAACCGATTATGTCTCTGATGGACGAACCGGATGAAAAGACGGGAAACGTGGAGTGGGTGACTTCGTGGTAACGGGGGAGTCCACCGACAATGACGGGGACGGGCGTGATAACAACCGTCCGTCCTCTTTTCGTTACACGGAAAGATTTGAGGAAGAGTGCGGGTATTACTTATCCATCGGTATGACCTATAACGATTACTGGGATGGGGATGCAGCAATGGTTAAGTTCTACCGGGATAAGCACAAAAGAGATTTAGACAGACAGAACTTCAACCACTGGATGCAGGGTATGTACATCTATGAAGCATTAGTTGATGCTTCCCCGGTATTCAATCCTCTGAGTGAGAAACATGAGCCGTTCCCATACATGAAAGAGCCTATCCCTATCACGATAGAAGCTATCAAGGAAACTGAGGAACGTCAGAATCAGCAGAAGATGAAGAACGGCAAGGATGCTATGAGAGCATGGATGGTTGAATTCAATAAACGATTTGAAGAAAAACAGAGGGAAGGAGGGGAAATAGACAATGAGTGTTGAGATTGAAGGTCTTGAATTTCAAGTAGAAGCAAAATCTGATAAGGGTGTTGACGGTATTGATAAACTGGCAAACAGCTTTAAGAATCTGAAATCTGCTATCAAGGGTGGTACGAATCTGAACGGTTCTATTAAGCAGCTTGAAAAACTGAATCAGGCGTTGAGTGGACTGCATACAGACAAACCGGAAAGCCTTGGTAAAGCAATGGAATCTCTTAACAAAGCAGGTAATATCAAGATTCCTGCATCTGTACCGAAGAGAATCTCTGAAATCGGAAATGCAATGAAGAGTATCAGTCAGTCCGACATTGATCGTATGGAAAGCATGAGCAGAGCCTTACAGGGTATGCAGGGTCTACAGAATGTCCGTGTTCCGCAGGTTAACACAGGCGGTACAGGATCGGGAACACCGAACCCGGCAGACATTAACACTGAGCCTGCTTCGTCTGGAAGATCAACGTCCCATAGCGGTACACAGACTGAGGACGTGAGCAATACTGGCGGTGCTGATAATGGCATGAGTCATGCTGACAGTCAGCTACAGGAAGTGACACGATCCGCAGGTATGGCACGAACGGCACTGTCTGGTGTCAAGAAGGTCATCGGTGAAATCGGTGGTCTGACAGGTATCTCTTATGTAGGACAGCAGATTGGAAGTCTACCTCATAAGATTGGACAGGCACTTGGAAGTCTCAGGACTATGTACTCAGAGTTCAAGAAGTCTGGCGGTATTCTGGGTGCTTTCGGAAGAACCATCAAAGCGGTTGCAACAAACCTTGGTTCTAAACTGGCGGCAGGAATGAAGCAAGTTACTTCTTCCCTTGGGAACGCCTTTACTTCTAAGGTACACAATGCGACAAGTGCTTTAGGAAGTTTCCTTTCTTCTATCAAGCGTATTGCATTATACAGAATGATCCGTTTCGCAATGTCTCAGCTTACGCAGTGCTTCAAGGACGGTATCAATAATCTGTACAACTACAGTGCTTTGATGGGCGGTACTTTTGCGAATAGCATGAACTCTCTTGCTACGAACGCACAGTATTTGAAGAACAGCATGGGTGCTATGGCAGCACCTCTGATTAACGCTCTTGCACCTGCGATTGATTTTGTGATTGGTAAGGTTGTAGCACTGTTCAACATTCTGAATCAGTTGTTTGCAAGACTCACAGGTTCTAAGACCTACACGGCAGCTAAGAAGGTTGCAGCTACCTACGGTGGTGCAGCGAAGGATGCCGCAGGCACAGCTTCTAAGGCAGCAAAGAAAGCCGCTGATGAAATCAAGAGATACACCCTTGGTTTCGATGAACTGAATATTCTTGGTGACAAGAATAAGGACAGTTCTGGTAGCGGTGGAGGTGGAGGTGGTGGTGGTGGCGGTGGTGCTTCTACACCGGACTATGGTTCGATGTTTGAGGAATTACCGATTGACAACTCTATCAGCGAATTTGCTGACAAGCTGAAAGAAGCATTTGAAGCAGGTGACTGGAAAGAACTTGGTACGATCCTTGGCAATAAGTTCAATGAGATCGTGGATAGTATTGACTGGGCGGGCTTCGGTAAGAAGGTTGGATATGGAATCAACGGTGCTGTGCAGACAGCATACTGGTTCTTGAAAACGGCTGACTTTAAGAATCTAGGTAATCATGTAGCTGAGTTCCTTAATTCAGCATTGAGTGAGATAGATTTTACCTTTGTCGGACGATTGCTTGTCCGGGGATTTACAGCGGGTCTGGATTTCCTGAGAGGGGCACTTGGAGGTCTGAATTGGAAACTGGTTGGAAAGAGTTTCGGAGATTTCCTCCGGGGTGCTTTCAATGAGATGCAGGAATGGATTGCCGGAATTGATTGGAGTGATGCAGCACACGCACTGTGGCAGAACACTAAGGATTGTATTGCAGGTATTGACTTTGCTTCTCTGGCACAGTCTTTCTTCAAACTACTTGGCACTGCTATGGGTGCGGCGGTAAGTTTCATCGCTACCATCGTATCTGATATCTGGAAGGATATCACCGGATATTTCCAGAAGTACCTCACGAATGATGACGGTACGAAGAAAACGGGTATCGACTGGGTAAAGGGTATCTGTAAAGGTATCGTTGAAGGTGTCAAGAGTATCGGTACTTGGATTTATGACAACGTATTTAAGCCGTTCATTGATGGCTTCAAGTCTGCGTTTGGTATTCACAGTCCGTCAACCGTTATGGCTGAACAGGGTGGATATATCATTCAAGGCTTGTTAAAGGGTATCAAGGACAGTATTGGAAATGTTCTTTCTTTCATTGGAGATTTCCTCACAGGAATTAAAGATAAGATTTCCGATGCTTGGGACAAGATCAAATCTACGGCTTCTGAAAAATGGGGTCAGATCAAGTCCGTTCTTTCGGGTGCTTGGGAGAATATCAAAACCACTGCCGGGGATATCTGGGGCAAAATTTCCTCTACGATCTCTGGAATCTGGGGCGGTATTAAGACTAAGGCTTCTGAAACTTGGTCTGGATTGAAAACAACCATTTCTCAGAAATGGAGTGAGATCAAGACAAACACAAGTCAGACTTGGGAGAACATCAAGACCACTCTGGGTAATACTTGGCAGAATGTCAAGACCACAGCAAGCACCACTTGGACAAACATCAAAACGTCTATCAGCACTGCATGGTCTAGCGTGAAGTCTAATACTTCTACAGTTTGGAGTAATATCAAGTCCAACCTGAGTACCACTTGGACGAACGTAAAAACTACCGCAGGAACTACTTGGACGAATTTGAAATCCACTATTTCTACAGCTTGGAGTAACGTGAAAACGAACACCTCTACTGTATGGTCTGGTATCAAGTCGAGTCTGGGTACTACATGGTCTGGTGTAAAAAGTACAGCAAGTTCTACTTGGTCTACTCTGAAATCTACCATTTCTACGAAGTGGAATGAAGTTAAGAGTAATACAAGTTCCACATGGAGTACGCTGAACAGCAATCTGAGAAGTTCTTGGAGTACGTTGAAAAGTAACGCAAGCAGTAGTTTCCAAACTATTAAGACCACCATTTCAGACAAGATCACCGCTGCGAAAAATGCAGTAAAAGAAGGTATTGATCGGATGAAATCATTCTTCAATTTCCATTGGAGTTTGCCGTCTATCAAACTTCCGCATTTTAGCATTTACGGTCACTTTAGTCTCAATCCTCCATCTATCCCTCACTTCTCAGTATCTTGGTATAAGACCGGAGGTATCTTGGAAGGGGCACAGTTGTTCGGCATGATGGGTAACACCATGTTGGGTGGCGGTGAAGCAGGACGTGAAGCGGTTCTTCCTTTGGAGAATCATACAGAGTGGATGGACACTCTGGCTTACAAGGTAAGAGCAGGGCTTACGGGTGGAAGTCAGGATTCTATTGCTGATGGAGTTCGTGAGGGTATGTATGACGCTACTGCCCGTCAGAATGAACTTCTGAAAGAGCAAAACGAACTGTTACGGCAGATCGCAAGTAAGGATTTCACCGCTGAGATCACTACAGACTCTTTCACAAAAGCTATGAACCGTAAGAATCAGAGGGATGGTAAAACCATCATCCCGGTAACAACGTAAAGGAGGGGTATTATGGCTGACTACAATCCGATACGATCCGTGAACGGTAAGGCTGTCAAGTGCCCTTCCGGTTATAAATATTCACTGAATGATATTTCAGCCAGTGATGCAGGACGAACCGAAGATACGAACATGGATAAGAAACGAATCGGTCAGTGTGTGAAGTTGGAGATGGAATGGCAGAATGTGTCCATTGAGGATGCTGCCACTATCATTCAGGCATTTGATCCTGAGTATGTGAAGATTTGTTATCTGGATGCCAAACTTGGCAAGTACCGGACAAGCGAATTTTACACAGGTGATAAGCCTGCACAGCTTTACAACTCTCGCAAGGGAATATGGAGTAGCGTTTCATTCAACGCAATAGAAAGGTCAGGTAAGCACTAATGTATAAGGTATCACAGGAGGTCAAGAACCTCTTCAATAAAAACTACATACAGGTTGCTGACATTACCGTAAACGGTGTGAATGAGTCCTTTTCGGTTTCTGAGAATGAGATCGTTCAGGGAAGTTTAAGTATAGACCGCTACAGTGTGTCGAACTCAAAAATTGAGGTGGGTTCTGCGGTAGCTGCGGAACTCACACTTAAATTGAAAAATGATGACGGTAAGTATGACAATACCGTTTTTGAAGGTGCAGAGGTATTTGTGAAAATCGGTATCAAGAAATGGGATGCACACCGATGGGAAAATGCAGTGATCCACTGGATTCCATGTGGCTACTTCACGATTGATGAACCGCCACGGGCATTGTCCACTATCACAATTTCAGCACTTGACAGGATGATCCTGTTCGATAAGACAGTGGACATAAGCAAGCTGTCATTCCCTATGACGGTAGCTGATCTGCTGAATAAGATTTGCACCATTTGTGGTGTGACTTTAGCAACAGACATTACCCGATTGCCGAACAAAGATTACCAGATTACAGCGTACCCGGAAGGACAGGATTTAACCTACCGAACATTGCTACAGTGGTGTGCGGCACTGACCGGAACGTGTGCTTTCATGAACTATGACGGCAATCTGGAATTGAAATGGTATGAGCAGACTGATCTTACAATCAGTCCTTCCGAAAGATACAACAGTGATATGCAGGAGAACGATGTAACCATTACAGGTATTTACTTCAAGGATGCTGCAAACACAGAGTACATTGCCGGGACGGATGATTATTGCTTGGATTTATCCAGTAACGGTCTGCTACAGGATAATGTGCAGGTGGTACTTGATACCCTGTATGTTTCCTTGAAGGGATTTTCTTACAGACCATACACAGCCACTATTAAGTCTGCACCGTATATCTATCCTATGGACATGATTCATTATGAAGATGCAAAAGGTGAGGTGCATGACACGATCATTACGAATGTTACGTTTGGAATGAATCTTAGTACCAGTATTGCGGGTAAGGGTGAGACAACCCAGAAACAGAAATACTCTCAGAGTGGCGGGCTTACTAAACAACAGGCAACAATTCTGGAAAAGCTGAGAGAAAATCTGGACAAGGCTATGACTGCAAAGGAACAGGCACAGCTTGAATTGAACAGACTTTTGAGCAACAGCTTGGGTCTGAACATCGTAACGATTCCGCAGGATGACGGAACACAGGTTTATTACTTCTGTGACGGTGAGACTCTTGAAAGCAGTAACATCATTTACACCTTCAAGGCAAACGGTTTTGCTTGGACAAAGAGTTGGAATGAGGGAAACCCTGTATGGAAATACGGATTCAGTAAAGATGGTAATGCTATCTACAATATGTTGGCAGCTTACAAGATTTCTACTGAATATCTGGATGCAGAGTGTGTTACCGCTGAGAAGTTATCAGCTGAGTATAAGCAAAGTGTCACAACGGAAATGGAAGAAACCGTTGACGAAAAGTTGACAGATTATAGTACAACCGAAGAGACAAAAACTCTGATCGCAAATACAGGTGGAACGATCCGTACTGAGGTTGCTGAGAGTGTCAAGACCGTTACTGATACTACCAATGCAAAGATTGATGATCGACTGACTCAGGCAAAAGATTATACCGACAGCGTACATCAAGAGATTACGACTGAGTATAGCACCAAACTGGAAGAAACATCGAAGGGCTTTAATATGTCGGTAAACTCTCTGACTGATCGTATTACTGAACAAGGTAACGAGGTGAACAGTTACCGTGAGCAGCTTCAAACCTACTTTGGTTTCAGTGAGGATGGTTTGGATATTGGTAAGAAGGTCAACGGAGAGAAGCAGCAGTATTCGATTAATATTGACAATGAGAGGATGGGATTCTTGCAGGACGGTTCTGAGGTTGCTTTCATCCAGTATAACAAGCTGCATATCAATGCCGTAGAAGCAATGGACAGATTGTCCGTGGGTGCTGCGGCTGACGGTGGTTACTTCGATTTTATCTCTACAGAGTATGGAATGGGTGTGAAATGGAGAGCCGTTGAGAAAACCGACAATGCAAGCATTGTAAGCGTTATGAAAATTCCACGAAGGGCAAGCAAGTATGTTCCGGTAGTAGATGAAGATAACATTTTTCAAATGGAAGGGGTGAATGAGGAATGAGTGCAACAAGTAAAGATTTTGTAAATGGCATAGATTGCTATGTGGTTGCAAAAGGTTCTGTAAGCGGTGATACCACGAAGATTTATTTTATCTGGGAAGCAGGTAAAGGTTCGGAAACCGGATCGTATGTATGGTCAGGGTGGAACAACAGTAAGTCTTGTCCGATCAAGGTGAAGATAGACGGTTCTCAGTTAAATTTGTCATGGACTAAAAACAAAACTGACAAAACGAGTACAGGAGTCATGAAGGTGACAAAAGCAACTTCTTCCACATTTACTGTGAGCAAGCCATTTTTCACGTTATCTTTTTATGACGGTAAACAAACCTACGAAGATACTTTTTCCATGTATGACATTGAAAATGCACCAACTATGGTTAGTGCTGATGAAATTACGATTGATGGTAGTGCATCTTCAATCGCAGAGTTTAGTAACTACCTTGGCACAAAGTCCGTAGACGGATCACTGAAAGTTACATGGAGTCTTGGAAATCACAGCTATTCAAAGACCGTGAAGAATGTCTATAGCACAAGTTATGTCATACCCGTATCTTGGCTTGATGCAATCAGTGATTCCTCACAGGCATACGGTGGAGGTAAAGTTACTGTCCAGATCAGTTATGGTACGAAAGTCTATACGACAATCTCTACAACCTTTAATTGCATTGTGTCTGACACCTTCCTACCGACAATCAGCAGTGTCACTCTGGCAGACAAAACAAACACACCAGTCCCCGCTAGTTGGAATAAAGTGTTTGTTCAGAATCAGAGTGGTATCAGAGTATCGGCTATCACCTGTGCTGCCAGTCAGGGTGCTACAGTCAAGCGTATTAAGCTGAGACTGGACACACAGTATACAGAGCAGACCTACAGTGCATCAAGCCTGCCACAGATCAACAGAATCATAAATAGTGGTTCTCTGGAATGTGAGGTAACGATCACGGACAGCCGTGGAAGAACTTGTTCTAAGACAGCAACCTTGAATGTGCTTCCGTATGATATTCCAAAATTCACTCTGATTGAGAGTGACCGATGCAACAAAACGGGTGAGATGGACAATGACGGAACTTATTTTCTCAGTCAGAGTGCCGTGGAGTATTCCTCCTGTACCGGACTTAACAGTATTACAATCACAGCAGAGTACAAGAAAACCGATACCTCAGAATGGTTGAACAAAAAGACTATTAAGCCGGGAAGCAATGTTCTTGGCGGGGAATTGGACACTGAGTTTTCTTATGATGTGAGGTACGTTCTGAAAGATGCTTTCAGTACGGTTACTTACATAGATTATGTTTCTACAGCAATTTATCTGATGCACTTCCTACATGGAGGACGTGGCGTAGCGTTCGGGCAGAAAGCAACGATGGATAATACTCTGGACTGTGCTTTCAAAGCACTGTTCCGTGAGGATGTAACGATTGTGAAGCAAGACGGTACGCAGGTTTCTATGAGAGAGGTATTGGAGAAGTTGGGATTTTAAGGGAGGTGAAGGATAATGGCAACGATTATTAAAGAGATTGAGGTAGATGTGTCTCAGCTTAACCGTTTTGCTGCGATTGTAGCAAAGCAGTACGATAAGCAGTCCCGTTTCTTGAAGGTGACTCTTCTGGATAGTGGTGAGCATATTAAAGTGGAATCTGCATCTACCGCAGTCATCAATGCAAGACGTGAGGATGAAGTAGCAAAAACCTTTGAGGGTACAGTCAATGCAGACGGTACGGTAACTGTTCCGCTGACATACTGGATGTTGCAGCTTGACGGTACTGTAAAGTGTGATATTTCCATCATCACGGCAAACAAGACGGTACTGAGTACCACGCTCTTTGAACTGGAAGTTCAGGAAGCGGCAGCACCAGATGACTCTGAGATTGAGAAGGATGACGATTATGGTATTTTGATTCAGCTTATCGCAGATGTGCAGGCTATCAAGGATGCAGAAGCAAAACGTGTCACTGCTGAGAACGGTAGAGTTTCGGCAGAGAAGAGTCGTGTTTCTGCCGAAAATTCCAGAGTCAATGCAGAGACAATCCGTGTCAATGCGGAAACCGCAAGGGTGAAAGCTGAACAGGCAAGGGTATCTGCTGAAAATTCCAGAGTGGATGTTGAAAGCAAACGAGTTACCGCAGAGAAGGGTAGAGTCGATGTTGAGTCTAAGAGGGTAGCTGCTGAGACTGCAAGAGTTCAGGCAGAAACAAAGCGTCAGCAGGACACTTCAAAGGCAATCACAGGTTGCAACACTGCTACCGATTCTGCATTGAAAGCGGCAGCTACTATGATGATCGTCAACGATGATACCGGGAAAACCTATCAGGGTGCAATCAAGGTGATTGGTGGTAAGCCCGTATTTGAGTATGACGAAGTTGTTACAGGATAAAGGAGGATAAGACAATGAGCAATCAGTTTGGTTTTCTCTCTGACGATACGTTCGCAAAGAAGATGGACACTATGAACCAGTTCCTTGCTGCGATTGCAACCGGACAGGGTGGTAGCTTGAAACCTACATCTTGGAGTGATGTGCAGGCACTTGTTCGTAAGGGACTGGCAAGCAAGGTATTTGCGGTGGGAGATCAGTTGACCTGCCAGAGAGGTAGCACAACTCTGGTGTGGGATATCATCGGTTTTGACATTGATACCCCGGCAGACAAGCAGTTCACTCACAGCATGACTTTACAGCTTCATGAGGTGTTTGATTTTGTACAGTTTAACGCCCCGGCAGCTATGTATTATGCAGAAGAGGAACTTGCCGCAGGTACATATCATGTAACTCCTAAGAACGGTTGGAGTGGTGGTATGGGTAACGGTAAGACATACCAGTTTACTCTTGCGAAAGCAGTTCCGAAGGGTGGACAGATCGTATGGAATGGTGCTTGGGATCAAGACCCGCTGAAATACGACATTAAAACTTACGCCAGTCCTACAAGTACCACAGTTATTGAAACTGTGAAGTCCACAGAGGGTACAGGCGGTACGGAACTGACAACGCTGAACAGCGGTCAGAGAATGTGCTACGGCTCTAATAACTATAAAGAGTCTGCGGTTCGTGAATGGTTGAACAGTGACAAAGTTGCGGGTTCTGTTTGGACACCTGCTACCAATTATGATAGACCTCCTTCTTGGGTTTCCAATAAGGCAGGATTCATGAATGGAATGGATGCAGATTTCCTTGCAGTTATCGGTAAGACCACAAAGGTTACTTGTCGTAATAACGTAACTGACGGTGGTGGTTCTGATACTACAAAGGACAAGTTCTTCCTGCTTTCCAGACGTGAGTTATTCATGGGTGATGAAGTGAGCAGTGTCAAGGAAGGTGAGCCGTACCCTTACTACTCTGACTATTCTGATTATACTTCCCCGAACACGGGTGCTGATAGTAACCGTGTGAAGTATAAAAACGGTAGTCCGCAGTGGCAGTGGGAGCGTACCCCGAACGCCGGGAGCAGTAGCCACGTTCGCGTTGTGGGCAATATGGGTTATCTGAACTACGACAATGCGTACGCCAGCTTTGGGGTTGCCCCGGCTTGTAATGTAATCTAAGATCAGAAATCCACCCCGTTAGGGGTGGGAAAGGAGTGAGGACAATGTCAGTACCGAAGTCAAAGAGAGGTACTTCAAAGTTGAAAGTAATCACAAAGGCAAATGAGTTGGCTACACATACCATCCATATTTGCAGTAATGAGAGTTGCTTCCCGAAGAGATACCGTTGGTGCATCACCGCAAAGATCGTGGATGCTGCGGTAGAAATCAGCCGACTTATCAATATGGCAAATTCAGTGTATGTGAATCCTGAGTCTGAACATTGGAAAGCCGACTGGGAATTACGGAGAGGATATCAAGTTCAGGCTTTGGCACAGACATATTCCTTGCTAACCATGATGGATATTGCTTACCGTACTTTCGGAATCGAAGGTTCTAAGATGGACTACTGGACAGGACTTGTAATCAATGTCCAGAATCTTCTTCGGAACTGGAAGAGGTCTGATGAAAATAGATACAAGTAAATGATATAAGGTTGACGATTGTAAGATATGTGTTTACCCCGAACGCCGGGAACAGTAACAACGTTCGCAATGTGAACAATACGGGTAATCTGAACAACAACAATGCGAACAACAGCAATGGGGTTGCCCCGGATTGTGAGAAACGCTAGTAATAAAGTAGGCATAGGTTGAAATCAATACACTCACACAAGGAATCGTCATCCTGACCTGAATATAGTAGGGCGAAAACAGAGTGCTGATGTGATTGCCGTCCTTACGGCAGTATCACTATAAACGGCAACCAATGATTTACGGGAGAAATATACATGATGGAATCCGAAGTGAGAGATGAAGTCTGTGACTTTGATAATCTGTACCGGGCTATGCAGCATTGCAAGAACAACGTCATGTGGAAAGACAGTGTAGCCGGGTATGTAAAGAATGGTTTGGTTAATGTTCATAAGCTAAAGGAGAGCGTGGAGAATGGTACATATAAGTTAGATGCTTATACACAGTTCAAAGTGTATGAGCCAAAAGAAAGAGACATTGTAAGTACAAGAATCAAGGACAGAGTATTTCAGAGAAGCCTATGCGACAACTACTTTTACGACACCATGACAAAATCATTTATCTATGATAACTGTGCTTGTCAGGACGGAAGAGGAACAGAGTTCGCAAGGAAAAGGCTGATCTGCCACTTGCAGAAATATTACCGGAAACACGGTACGGAAGGATGGGTACTCAAAGCAGACTTAAAGAATTTCTTCGGTAGCACCTCTCATGAACTGGCTTACTCAGCGGTAACAAAGAGGGTCAATGATGAATGGGTGAACGGAGAAATCAAGCGGATTATTGACAGCTTTAATCAAGGTGATGATCCAGAGGTAGGCATGGGTCTTGGTTCAGAAACGACACAGCTTATACAGTTAGCAGTCTTAGATGACTTCGACCATTTTATAAAAGAGCAACTTCACATTAAGCACTACGTCCGGTACAACGATGATTTCATTATCATCCATGAGGATAAGGCTTATTTACAGGAGTGTTTGATAAAGATAGATGCTTGGATGACCGCAAGAGGTTTGAAACTGAGTCCGAAGAAAACACAGCTTTTTAAGGTGACTCAGGGTATCAAGTTTCTGGGTTTCCGCTTCCGGTTGACAAAGACTGGAAAGGTAGTCATGACACTACTGCCTGAGAAGCTATCACACGAACGGCGAAAGCTGCGGAAGTTGGTAGAGCGGGCAAAGCAAGGGTACATGACAAAGGAAGAGGTTGACAGGTGTTATGAAAGTTGGAAAGCCCATGTAGGTAATGAGAGTAGCAAGAAAAGGAAATCTCCGGGTAGGAGGGCAAGGAGAAATTGCCACAACCTTATTATCTGTATGGATCAATATTATAAGAATTTATGGAGGGAAAGCAAATGTTTGGATTTATCAGTGCAAGAGAACAGCTTGTGAAGGAGCGTCAGAAGAACGCTGCTATGCAGGCACAGATCGCAAAGGCAAACAGTGACATTGAATATCTGGCTATGATGACAGATATTGAGATGGAGCAGGAAGAGGACGAACAGGAGGTACAGGATCATGGCGAAGAAGAGTAAGTTTGAGATGGTGAAGAATTTCTATGACAACGGACTCTGGAAGGAGAAGAGAGTCAGGGACGCAGTAGTAAAGGGATGGATCAGCCCGGAGAATTTCAAAGAAATTACCGGGGAGGACTATGATGAACAGGAGGACTAAAGAGATGATGAAAAATGGAATTTGTACAGCTATTGGAGTGGTTGGAAGCGTGATTGCTTCTCTGTTTGGCGGTTGGGATGCCGCACTGGTAACACTGGTAATTTTCATGGCTATTGATTATGTGACAGGTCTGATTGTGGCAGGTGTGTTCCATAACTCCGGTAAAACGGAAAACGGTGCTTTGGAGTCAAGAGCAGGATGGAAGGGTCTGTGCCGTAAGTGCATTACTCTTCTGATGGTTCTGGTAGCCACACGCCTTGATCTTGTGACCGGGACGAACTTTATCAGAGATGCAGTGGTGATTGCTTTTATTGCGAATGAGACTATTTCTATTGTGGAAAATGCAGGTCTTATGGGGATTAACATTCCCCCGGCAATTAAATCTGCGATTGAGGTACTTAAAAAGAAATCTGACTCTGTGGATAACACAGATCAGTAAGCACAGGGGAGAGTCATTCTCCCCTCTTCACAAAGGAGTGATACATTATGACGAATCAGGAATTTATTGAACAGGTAGCGAAGTTCGTAAAGAAGTATGCAGCACAATACGGAATCAAAGTACATAGTCCGATCATTGCACAGGCAATTCTTGAATCCGGTTGGGGCAATTCCAAACTTGCTGCCAGATATCATAACTACTTCGGACTCAAATGCGGTACGAAGTGGACAGGCAAGAGTGTCAATATGACTACTCAGGAAGAGTACACCGTAGGTACGCTGACTACGATCAAAGATAATTTCCGTGTCTATGATTCTATGGAGGAAGGTATCAGGGGTTACTTTGAGTTCATTCAGCTTGCCAGATATCAGAATCTTAAAGGGATCACTAATCCGAAGAAATATCTAGAAACCATCAAGGCTGACGGATATGCCACAAGTTCTACCTATGTGACAAACAACACGAAACTTATTGAACAGTACGATCTTACGAAGTATGATAAGGAGGTAACTAATATGAGTAAAGCAGAGACAGCTATCAAATGGATGGAAGATACTGCGAAAGATGACAGGCATGGATATTGCCAGACACACCGTTGGGGCAAAGATGGTGACTACGATTGTTCTTCCGCTGTATATACTGCATGGGAACACGCAGGGATTCCGGTAAAAACATACTCTTTTGAAAAGTACGGATGTGCTTATACGGGAGTAATGCTTGCCGTATTCAAACACTTCGGTTTTGAAGATGTTATCAATAAGGTAAATGTGGCTACAGGTGCAGGACTGAAACGAAGTGATATTTTGCTGAATGACAAACACCATGTCGCAATGTATTGCGGTAATGGTATGGAAGTAGAAGCGTCTATCAATGAAAAAGGTACGGCTACAGGTGGAACACCGGGAGATCAGACCGGAAAAGAGTTTCTTATCAGGGCTTACCGTAATTATCCGTGGAATCATGTTCTGAGGTATCCAGATGGCGGCAGCACTTCTGTTACTAAGAAATCTGTAGATGAAGTGGCGAAGGAAGTTCTTGCAGGTGCATGGGGAAATGGTGATGCCAGAAAGAACGCTCTTACTGCCGCAGGATATAACTACTCTGAGGTGCAGGCTGCGGTAAACAGACTTGCAGGTGGTAAAACTACCACACCTACAAAGTCCATTACCGAAGTAGCAAAAGAGGTGCTTGCAGGTAAGTGGGGTAACGGTGATGACCGTAAGAAGAAACTGGAAGCTGCCGGGTACAATTACTCTCAAGTTCAGGCGAAAGTCAATGAACTGGCAAAGGGCAGCACTTCCAGTAAGAAATCTGTGACTCAGATTGCGAAGGAAGTTATCGCAGGTAAGTGGGGTAACGGCACAGACCGTAAGAACAAGTTGACTGCCGCAGGATATGATTATACTGCTGTACAGAAAGAAGTCAACAGACTTCTGTAATCACACGGTTTTCCTTCCACGTTTCTGAGGGTGTACGGTGACTGTAAAGGTATGAATCATAAGGCTTCCTGAAATCATTGGATTTGCACTCAATGGTGGAGGTAAAGGGAGACAATAAAAACACCTGTATCGAAGAGCTGTGGCAGGAATTTCCTTCCTATAGCCAGTATGAGATCCGCTCCGCTCTTGCGAAATGTGGTCTGACAACCAAGCACATTGAAAGCCAGGTACGGGTTTTAAGCGGCGGCGAGCAGGCAAAGGTGCGCCTGTGTAAGCTGGTGAACCGGGATACAAATATCTTGGTGCTGGACGAGCCTACCAATCATCTGGATGTGGACGCCAAGGATGAGCTGAAAAAAGCCCTGAAGGAGTACCGGGGAAGTCTGCTGCTGATCTGCCATGAGCCGGAATTTTATCAGGATGTGGTAAATGAAGTGTGGGATATGAGTAAGTGGACCACGAAGGTATTATAATCAAGTAAAGATTTTATACGATATTATTTGTCGCATTTTCTAATATCGTTCTGTTCATTTTGAAAAACAGATTGTTCAAAAAAATGATCTATGCTACAATGAAAACAGCTTACCATTATTCAGGTTGGTAAGCTGTTTTCTAATCTATATCATAATAGGAGGGGAAGAATATGAAAAAGAAAAGAAAACTTTTATGTATGTTGCTCACAGTTATCATCTGTATAACGCAGGCTATTCCGGTTATGGGGGCAAGCAATTATAATCGCTTTATAAGTGGAACCCTGCGCAGACAGCTGGGAGTAGCAGCAACAGGAAAAACTTTACGTTCAAAAACTACATATGGGTGGGGAGACTGGTGCAAAACTAACGGTATTGTAAGCACCTATGAATCTGATTTTAATGGCGATAGAAAAAAGGATCTTCTTGTACTTTATTTAAAAAAGGAAAAAAGAAAATATGGTCATTCCCCAGCTTATCAGAGAACTATGCGTCTTGCTCTTTACACAAAAAAAGGTTCATCTGTAAAAAAAGTCCAGGACATAAGACTAGATACGGGCATAGATCTGGCTATGGGAGCATGGAGTCATGCTTTTGTTTATCAGTACGGAGGTAAAAAATATATTGTATACCAAAGCACTGAAGTTTCTCAGGGGCAGCGTTGTACATGGCTTGTACTTACTGTAAATAAAAAGAATCAGTTTGTTGTAAAAACTGCTATTGTTGATCCGGGCTATACATCCGGTGTTGGTCTTTACCGTATATCTTCAAGAATCCCGGCATCCAGAATTGCCAATGCGGTTGATTACTATAGCTCTAGATCAGGAACGGCCCTTTATGAGAACGAATGGTCAGGAAGACAGAACGATCGTAATTATGTCAGAGCTTTAACAAGGGAACTGAATAAATATGGTATTTCTTTAAGCAAAAAAAGACACGTACTTACTACTTTTTCAAGACCAGGCAACACATATTTTATGACAGCAAACAGAAAATCCAAAACCAATCTTTTTACGATCAAAGCTACCACCAAATACGCAAGACGTGTTTATAGTAACACATGCGTAATAAGAGATTATACGAAAACAAGAAATAAATTGTAATAATTAAAGGAATGGATTTAATGGGGAATAAAATATTAGTATGAAGGAGAAGGGAACATGAAAAAAAGAAAAATAATCACGCCGTTGATTTTTATTCTATTAGTACTATGGGCAATACCTGTGTATGCGGCACCAGGGAAAATACATTCTTTGACGTTGTCTACTCATGAAATTACAAAAAACAGCTATAACATGTATTATGAACT
>NZ_CABVDF010000002.1:0-54391 GCF_902497045.1 uncultured Blautia sp.
CCCGGCCTGCAGACCGGGGAGGTTTTTTAGACGTTTTTACAGGAAGCTTCGCAAGGTATATCAAAGCCTGGGTTAAAGGCATAGAAGTTTTTGGAGTCAAGCTGTTCCTGAACACTTCGAAGTGCTTCACCGAATCTCTGGAAATGAACCACTTCCCTTGCACGGAGAAAACGGATAGGATCAGCAATTTCCGGGATATTGCGTACTACACGGAGAATGTTGTCATAGGTAGCACGGGCTTTTTGTTCTGCTGCAAGGTCTTCAAAAAGATCAGTAAGAGGATCGCCCTTGCTCTGGAATTCACAGGCATTAAATGGGATTCCACCTGCTGCCTGAGGCCAGATACCGACTGTATGGTCAATATAATAGGCGCCGAAACCACTTTTTTCAATTTCCTCCATAGAGAGATCGCGTGTAAGCTGATGAACAATGGTGGAAACCATTTCAAGGTGGGCGAGCTCTTCAGTTCCCACATCGTTTAAAACGGCGGCAACCATACGGTTCGGCATGGCAAATCGCTGAGACAGATAGCGGAGAGACGCGCCGATTTCTCCGTCCGGGCCGCCATACTGACTCATGATATATTGGGCGATTTTGGCATTGGGAGTTTTGATATTGATCGGATACTGCAGTCTTTTTTCATAATTCCACATATATTATCTGCACCCTCCTTCCCTTTCCCATGGGAATGGCTGTTCCATCCATTTCCATGTGTCTGCATTTGTTTCTAATGCATTGTCTATGGTAAGCGGTCCATAGCATTCGGCATACTCCTTCATGAGTTTTTTTCGTTTTTCCGCATATTCTCTGTAAAGTGCCATACCTTTTTCACAGCAGGGATGAGTGTCCAGATATAAAAGAAGGTCATCCACCGCAAAGCTTACTTCATTGATCTGCTGGAGAAGCTGGGCTCTGGAACAGGAAGGACTGTGATGCATCATCTCTGGACACCTCTCTTTCCGCAAAATGGCTTACATAACTGGGGGAAGATTGTTCCGGCATTTAATGCATAGCAAAGATCATAGGTGTTGGTAAGCTGTTGGCAGGGTACATATGCCATGGCAGGCTCCATGTGATCGGTATGGGTATACATTTCTGCATTTTTTGTTATTGTACCTGGAATCCGGCAGGCACAGGACTGTCTGTTCTGCCCGGAATCACAGCGGCAGGCCGGGACAGGGGACTGAGCCTTTGCCATACCACAGGTTGCATGGTAGGGACGGCTGCAGGAACGGTTTATCGGATAATTTTCCATGGATAAATCCTTTCTTTTCAAAGTTACTGTATATTTTATGTGGGGAAAACGGAAGTGTGAACGTTGGTACTATCCCGGACTGCTGTGAAGGAGGTGTTTTCTGTATTTCAATGAAATCCGTTGCTTTATATTGTAAAAAAATGATACAATAAAGAAAGATATTTTACCATTGATGCAAGGAGAAGTGCCATGATATTAACAGAAGAAAAAAAATACACCATATCCCTGGAAATGGAGGATCGGGAAAGTACCACAGGGCTTACCAGCAAAAACACAGAACTGGAATTTTCTAATAAGGAACTGCTCCATGCAGTTGTTACCTGTGGAATGCCAATACAGAGGATGACAGCAGGTTTTTTTAGCAAAAAGAGACTGGAGTTAACTTATAAGCTGTTTCTGGTGGAAACCGCGCTGGATACGGAGGGCGATCGGATAAAAAAAGCAAAACGTATTGCATATCTGGATTCCTCAGAAAAAAGCGTGATGTCTTATTATATGGGAATGTTTCTTACAAAGCTGATCAGCAAGAGAATGTATGACACAGATTACCTGACTCACTTAAATCTGATTGAAAAAACAAATGGGGATGGTTTTATTGATTTTTTCAACAGCGAATGGCGTCCGGATATGATCGGTCTGCAGGAGACTGCTCAGACCTGGAGTGTATGGGAAGCAAAAGGCGGAAGCAACAGAAGAGAGCAGGCACTGAAAAAAGGCAGCCAGCAGGCTGCAGCCATTGCCTCTATCAATGGAACCGTTCCAGCTCCGGCAGCAGTATGTATGACCTATTATGACCATGGATTTCTCTGCGGTGTGGTAAGAGAACCGGAAAAACTGGAAGAAAAAAACAGAGAAGCCATTCAGTTTACTGAGGAAACTTTTTTTCGGGCGTATTATAAACCAATCTGTGAATTATTTACGGAGCAGGGAACAAGACTTCATTTTCATGGTAAAAATGCAGAAATTTCTGTGGCAGTTCCGTATTTTCCGGAGGAGAAAAGAGAAGAAGAGGAGCGTATGATCCATGTGGGAATGTCCCGAGATCTTCTTTTCTGTCTTATGGAAAACGATTATAAAAAACTGGTGAAGGGCAGAAAAAAACTTTTGGAGATTTCCTGTCCGGAGGGAGCTTTTATGGGAAGCGACGGGATTTATATCCGCTAAAAATATAATACAATGGAACAAAAACGGGTGTGCTTCATAAGATAAACAAAAAAGGTTTTTTATTATGACATATGCTTCCTATGAAAAAGTTGTTGGTATGATCCGGGATATCCGAAGCGGCGGTTCCTGCTGTTCCATTGTGGTATCAGTAGATACGGAGGGGGAGATTGTTAATTTTGTGGTGTCACCGGATACCATAGTAGTGGATAATATAAGACTGAGGCGAGGAATGCGGGTGGCTGCTTTTTATGATACCAGCCTTCCGGCTCCGAAGATTTTTCCGCCGCAATATCAGGCAGAACTGATCACAGCACTTAGAAATAGTCAGGATGTGACTCTGAAATTTTTTGATGATTCCCTGACTGCCGAAGACCAGTCCCTGAAGCTGAATCTTTCTCCGCTGACAAACATCCGGACACTGAACGGACAGAGGTTTCTGTGCACTCCGGAAGGTCAGGAGCTTTTGGTCTATTATGGATCTGTGACAAAAAGTATTCCTCCTGAGACAGCTCCGCAGAGAATTATTGTTATGTGTCCGAACCGGTAAGATACTGCGCTGACAGAAATTTACCGTAGATTCTGTGATAAAAGGTGTATGAAAGCAGCAAATTTGGAAATACTGTCCTGTATTAAGATCAGGAGGTGTTTTTTTGGAAGACGATACCATTAAGCTGCTGAGAGAATGCAATGCAGGAATCAAGATGGGAGTTTCTTCTCTGGAGGATGTACTGAAGCATGTAACGGACAGTAATTTACGTAAATTGATACTGAAAAGTATGGAAACCCACTCCAGATTGGGCGATACGACTCATGAATATCTGATTTCCTTTCATGATGAGGGGAAGGAACCGCCTGTTATGGCAAAAATGATGTCCTGGGTAAAAACAAACATGAAATTTGAGGATGATGATCCGGATCGTGCAGCGGCAGATCTGCTTACAGACGGATGTAATATGGGAGTAAAGTCATTGCATCAGTATCTGCATCAGTATCCAAAGGCAGAGGAAAAGGTAAAAAAACTTGCAGAAGATGTGATAAAAGCAGAGGAAACTCTGATAAAAGAATTACAGGATTATCTTTAAAATCTGGTCAGATAAACGAAATACCACAGCATGAAAAGGTGTCAGAAAGTCTTAGAAAAGGCTTTCTGACATTTTTGTCTGTCAGGAAAGAGTACCTGTTTCATTAGGTCAAAAAGAATACTTGACTTCTAATTCTTACAGATGTAATATTTAATAAACTTACAAATGTAATATTTAGGAGGACAACTGATGAGAAAAAAATTAAGACACAAAGAAAAGAAAAAGATCAGAAGAGCCCTGCTCTTTTTTGGGGGGATTATCGTACTTATAGGAGGAGCAAATGCAGCTGGAAATTTACTCCAGGAAAACCCGGAAAAGCTGCTTACAGAGTATATGGCTCATATTGAACAGAAGGAATACGAAGAAATGTATGAAATGACAGACACAGATGGACAGTCTCCTGAACAAAAACAGCATTTTATAGAACGTAATTCCAGGATTTATGAGGGGATTGGCATAAAAAATTTGAAATTAAGCAATATTACAGAAAAGAAAAACAAAGGGAAAATGAAATCTTTTTTCTATACTGTTTCCTTTGAAACAGAAGCTGGAAAGGTGGAATTTGACAATCAGGCAAATTTTGTCAGATGTAAAGAGGGATATAAATTACTATGGCAGGACAGTATGATTTATCCGACACTGACAGAGACAGATAAAGTACAGGTTTCTGTGTTAAAGGCAAAGAGGGGACAGATTCTGGACAGAAACGGAAAACGTCTTGCAGGGCAGGGAAGAGCGGTTTCTGTGGGAGTTGTTCCTGGAAAATTAGAAGAACATTCGTTAGAAGATCTGGCTGCTTTATTGGATACAGATATAGAAAATATAGAGAATAAACTGGAGGCTGACTGGGTAAAAGACGGTTTTTTTGTACCGGTGGCAACTCTTCAGAAAATACATGAAATTGATCGGATGAAGATAGAGACAAATGAGGAAATGATGAAGGAATATGAAAGACAAAGGCAGATGAAAGAGATTCCGGGGGTCCAGTTTTCTGATATTGAGATCCGCACCTATGATATGGGGGAAGCTGCCGCCCATCTGGCAGGATATGTGCAGGCTGTTACTGCAGAAGATCTGGAAAAGCATCCGAACGAAGGATATCGTTCGGACAGCGTCATTGGACGAAGCGGAATGGAAGGGCTTTATGAAAAAGAACTGAAAGGAAACGACGGATGTGAAATCTGGATAGTAGATAAGACAGGAGAAAAAAAGGAGAAAATTGCCGGAATCACAAAAGAGGACGGAAAGGATATCCGTCTTACTATAGATTCTGAACTTCAGATGCAGCTTTATGAACAGTTTAAAGAGGATGAGGGATGTTCTGTTGCCATGGATCCTTATACGGGAGAGATTCTGGCTCTGGTAAGTACTCCTTCGTATGATAATAATGATTTTGTCAGAGGGATGTCAGAAGAACAGTGGGATACTTTAAATGAAAATGAAAAAAGACCATTATATAACCGGTTCCGGCAGATCTGGTGCCCCGGTTCTGTATTTAAGCCTGTAGTTGCCGGAATCGGAATAAATGAGGGGATACTTGATCCGAATGAGGATTTTGGAAATGAGGGACTGTCATGGCAGAAGGACTCTTCCTGGGGAGATTATCAGGTAACGACACTGCATGAATATGAACCGGTGATACTGAAAAATGCTCTGATTTATTCGGACAATATTTATTTTGCAAAAGTGGCATTGAGAACAGGCTCCGAGAGACTGGAAAGAGCCCTGGAGCAGCTGGGATTTAATCAGAAACTGCCCTTCGAAATAGAGATGGTACAATCGCAATATTCAAATACGGAGCATATAGAAACCGAGATACAGCTTGCAGACAGTGGATATGGACAAGGACAGATTTTAGTAAATCCGGTGCATCTGGCAAGCATTTATTCAGCATTTCTAAACGGAGGAAATATGATAAAGCCTTATTTGCTGTATGAGGAGAAGCAGGAGAGTGAAATATGGATTCCCGAAGCATTTTCTCAGGAAGCTTCGGCAGAAATACTGGAGGGATTAAAAGGTGTTATAAATGATCCAGGCGGTACAGGATACGGAGCCTGCAGAGAAGATATTTTACTGGCCGGTAAAACAGGGACGGCTGAATTAAAGGCTGCAAAAGAAGATCATACGGGAACAGAAATTGGATGGTTTGCAGTTTTTACTGCAGATAAGAATGTGGAGAGACCGATTCTTATCCTTAGTATGGCTGAAAATGTTAAGGATACAGGGGGAAGCGGTTATGTTGTGAAAAAAGATAAAGCAGTATTGGATCAGTATTTTTCCATGCAGAAATAGAGTAAGTAAAAAGAACTGACAGTAGATCAAATAAATCTGGCGCCAGTTCTTTTTATTAATAAGGAATCTTTAATTTTGACAAAGCAGAAGCTGTGATTTCTGCCGCTTTGCTTCCGGAAGCGGATGCAGTATTCTGAATATTTGTTGCAAAGTAATACACATGATCAGGGGATTCTATAAAGCCGATAAACCAGCCGCTGACATCTTTTCCGTCTATGCGGTCTGTTCCGGTTTTTCCATAAAGAACACTCCGTGGAGAGGCACTTTGAAGGATGGAAGCTTTGACCGTCTGGATATGCTCCGATGAAAAATGAAACTGGTTTTCATTTAGTTTTCTTAACAGATCCACCTGTTCAAAAGGAGAGATTTTCAGATCCCCATCTGTCCAGTATAAACGGATATCGGAACCAATCTGCTGATTTCCATACTGTATTTTTTGCAAAAAAGAGCTTATAGAATGAAATCCCAGCTGAGAATCAATAGACTGAAAATACCAGTTTACAGAATTTTTCATGGCAGAGTCTAATGTCTGGTCTGCTTCCCATGAATGGAACGGCTGATCTTTGCCATCCCAGACCATACCGGTGCTGCCGGGAGTAATGATACCGGATTCCAGCCCAAGCAATGCGTCATATATTTTGTAGGTGGAATTTGGCGAGATCCTTTTGGCGGCATTCTGGGGATGATAAACTGTCCATGTGTTTTGACCGGAATCATATAATACAAAACTTCCGTCATAGTCTCCGAATATATCCCTCAGGTCAACGACAGAAATATGATCCATATGTTCCGGAAAGTAAGCTTCACCGTATTGTGGAGAGCCAGGGAAAGCAAGTGCGGGAGCAGAAAAAACAAATAAGCAGGCAAGTATTGTAAGTACAGCTCCTCCTCTTAGTCTGCTGATTTTTGTATCTCTCTGAAAATGTATAATATTCAGGATCCTGCTTTCCATCTGAGATTTGCTTCCGCTGATGCCGGCTGTATAAGGAAAATGAGAAATTTTTTCAGCATAATCAATCAGTGTATTTCCATAGGCATGATGATCAGAAGGTTTGAGAAGCTGCAGCACGGCTGAGTCGCAGGCGATTTCACGGTCACACTGTATTTTTCTCAGAGCATACCATACCAGAGGATTAAACCAGTACAGAATACCTGTTAGGGGCATGAGAAAACTGATAAAAGTATCTTTTTGGCGGCAATGCTGTAATTCGTGCAGCAGGATAAAACGTAATTCAGCCGGACTGAAATCTGAGATCAGCTGGATCGGAAGATAAATGCGCGGTTTTAATAATCCTGCAGCATAAGGGGAAGCTAAAAATGCGGTACTGTAAACAGGAACAGCTTTTTTTATTTTTAGTTCACTGCAGCATTTTTTATATAAATCCTGAACCTGAGGGTTCTGTACGGGCAGGGCGGATTTTTCTAATATACGACGGTGCGAAAAAGATCGGAGAGTAAAAAAGCTTACTACAGCCATACCGGAAATCCACAGGATCAGCAAAAACAAAGGAATCAATGGAGTCCTGCTGCTGACAGAAACTGCAAAGTCATTGGCTTCTGTGAATATAGAGCCCGGATCTGTGAAGAGAGGCCGGGCAGACATATCCATAAGTCCTGTTTGTGAAAGGTGATTTGATGAAAGCCCTGGCAAAAGGCGAAAGATATCCGCAGGCAAAAAAGGAACAGTCAATAATCCTAGTACGAAAAACCAGAGATAATAGAGAATCCGGGCAGATACATATTTTTTCAGTAAATGCCTTACTATACTTATGATACCGATTTCTATGGAAATAAAAATATTGCATATGAAAAAATGAACGGCAAAATCAGGCAAAAGCTTCCCTCCTATTTATTATCACTGGTATCAGAAAGAAGACGGCGCAGGGCGGTGAGATCTGTTTCCGATAAATGTTCATCTTTTAAATAGGAAGAAACCATAGAAACAAGATTGCCGTTATAGAAACGGTTTAAGAAGGTGCTGCTTTCCTGCTGAATATATTCTTTTTCCTGAACCAGCGGAGTATAGACAAAGACCCTGCTGTGTTTTTCGTAGGTAATGGCTTTTTTGTTGACCAGACGTTTCAGCATGGTCTGTATGGTCTTAGGACTCCAGTCGGTTGTTTTTGTTAATTTTTCAGTTACTTCATTGGTACTGACAGGTGCATATTTCCAGATGATTTTCATTACTTCAAATTCAGCTTCTGAAATCTGGGGAAGTTTTGTCATTGTGATCCCTCCAAATCTTACATATGTAATAAAAATAGTATAAGAGGATTTTGGAAGAAAGTCAAACAAAAAGAAAAAGAACAGACATTCGATTGTCCTGTACTTTTATTTTATAGTCTGATATAATGACAGAAGAAACAGATAACAGATTCATAGGAGGAATTTATGGATCATTTTGAATTAGTATCAGAATATGCCCCTACCGGCGACCAGCCCAAGGCTATTGAGAAACTGGTCCAGGGATTTAAAGAAGGAAATCAGTTTGAGACGCTGCTTGGGGTTACCGGCTCCGGCAAGACCTTTACTATGGCAAATGTTATTGCACAGCTAAATAAGCCTACGCTGGTGCTTGCTCACAACAAAACCCTTGCAGCACAGCTTTATGGGGAGTTTAAAGAATTTTTTCCCAATAATGCAGTTGAATACTTTGTGAGCTATTACGATTACTATCAGCCGGAAGCCTATGTTCCTTCCACAGACACCTATATTGCAAAGGATGCTTCCACCAATGACGAAATCGACAAGCTGAGGCTTTCTGCCACAGCGGCTCTTTGTGAACGCAGAGATGTGATCGTGGTTTCTTCAGTATCCTGCATTTACGGATTGGGAGCGCCTCAGGAATTTTTTGATATGATGATTTCTCTTCGTCCGGGAATGGAAAAGGACAGGGATGAGGTAATATGCCAGCTGATCGATATCCAGTATACAAGAAACGAAATGGATTTTCATAGAGGTACCTTCCGGGTAAAAGGGGATGTGCTGGAAATTTTTCCTGCCAATGCTACAGACCGTGCAGTGCGTGTAGAGTTTTTTGGCGATGAGATCGAGCGTATTACAGAAATTGATGTACTGACAGGCGAGATCAAAAATGAGCAGAGCCATGCGGCTATTTTCCCGGCATCTCATTATGTAGTGCCCCAGGAACAGATAAAAAGAGCCGCGGATGCCATCCTTGCAGAAATGAAGGAGCAGGTGGATTACTTTAAAAGTGAAGATAAGCTGATCGAAGCCCAGAGAATTGCGGAACGGACAAATTTCGATGTGGAAATGATGAAGGAAACAGGATTTTGCTCCGGTATTGAAAACTATTCCCGGCATCTGACCGGACTGGCTCCGGGCCAGCCGCCCTATACCCTTATGGATTACTTTAAAGACGATTTTCTTCTTATTATTGATGAGTCCCATAAGACAGTTTCACAGGTGGGAGGAATGTACGCCGGAGATCAGAGCAGGAAACAGACCCTTGTGGATTATGGCTTTCGTCTTCCATCGGCCAAGGATAACCGTCCTTTGAGTTTTGAGGAGTTTGAGGGAAAACTGGATCAGGTTATGTTTGTTTCTGCTACACCGGGAGTTTATGAGGCAGAACATGAACTGCTTCGTGCAGAGCAGATCATCCGCCCGACAGGCCTGCTTGATCCAAAGGTAGAAGTACGTCCGGTAGAAGGGCAGATTGATGACCTGATCGGAGAGGTTAATAAAGAAGTCGAAAAAGGGCATAAGATCCTGATCACTACGCTGACAAAGAGAATGGCAGAGGATCTGTCTGCTTACATGAAAGACGTGGGAATCCGTGTCCGTTATCTTCATTCGGATATTGATACTCTGGAACGGGCGGAGATCATCCGGGATATGCGTTTGGATGTATTTGATGTGCTGGTAGGCATCAATCTTTTGAGAGAGGGACTGGATATTCCCGAGATTACTCTGGTGGCGATCCTGGATGCTGACAAGGAGGGATTTCTCCGTTCAGAGGTTTCTCTGATCCAGACCATTGGACGAGCTGCCAGAAACAGTGAGGGACATGTGATCATGTATGCGGACGTGATGACAGACTCCATGAAAAATGCGATTCGTGAAACAGAGCGCCGCCGCGGAATTCAGGAAGCATATAATAAAGAGCATGGAATTACTCCTACTACCATCAAAAAGGCGGTTCGCGACCTGATCACGGTATCCAGGGCGGTAGCGGAAACAGAAGTGAAGCTGAAAAAGGATCCGGAATCTATGAACCGCAAGGAATTGCTTAAACTGATTGCACAGGTGGAGAAACAGATGCGGGCAGCAGCGGCAGACCTGAACTTTGAACAGGCGGCAGAGCTGAGAGACAAGATGCTGGATTTAAAGCGAAATCTTCAGGAACTGGAGAACTGATATAAATAAAAACCCCGTATATAAAAGACAGACATGACAGAGGATAAGATTCTGTGCCGTCTGTCTTTTTTTGCCGAACAAAAAAGATTTTTATAAAAATACATCTTATCCCTTGACAAAAGATTTTAACGGTGCTATCTTAACAATGTAGATGTTAGCACTCCTTGAAATCGAGTGCTAACAAAAACAGAAGGAAAGGAGCTGAGGGCGTGGAAGATAATTTGACAGATCGTAAAAAGAAAATTCTGAAGGCGATCATCAAAACCTACATGGAAACAGGAGAACCGGTTGGATCCAGAACGATTTCCAAGTATACGGATCTGAATGTCAGCTCAGCAACAATCCGAAATGAAATGTCGGACCTGACAGATTTAGGCTACATTATACAGCCCCATACATCAGCGGGAAGAATCCCTTCTGATAAAGGTTATCGCTTATATGTAGATGAGCTGATGCAGGAAAAGGAAGATGAGATCGAAGAAATACGTAATCTGATGATCGAGAAGACAGACAAGATGGAAAAGGTCCTGAAAAATGTGGCCAAGGTTCTTGCTTCCAACACCAATTACGCTACGATGATCTCCGTTCCGCAGTACAGTGGAAGTAAGCTGAAATTCATCCAGCTTTCACGAGTCAATGAACTGCAGCTGGTGGCTGTGGTGGTTTGCGAGGGAAATGTGATCCGAAATCAGATTATAGATCTGGATGAGGAGATGGATGATGAGACGATCCTGAAATTGAATCTGCTTTTGAATACCAATCTGAACGGCCTTCCTATTCAGGATATTAATCTGGGTATGATCGCAAGGCTGAAGGAGCAGGCAGGAATCCACAGCGGACTTGTTGCAAGAGTGCTGGATGCTGTTGCCGCAACGATTCAGGTGGATGAAGATGATTTGGAGATTTACACTTCAGGCGCTACAAACTTCTTTAAGTATCCGGAGCTTTCTGATAAGCAGAGAGCCACCGAACTGATATCAACCTTTGAAGAAAAACAGCAGCTTGCGGATCTGGTGAAGGAACATATGTCAGACTCTGAAAACACTGGGGTTCAGGTGTATATAGGAGATGAACTTCCGATCCCTACAATGAAAGACTGCAGTGTAGTAACTGCAACGTATGAGCTGGGAGAAGGGATGCACGGTACCATTGGTATTGTAGGTCCGAAACGAATGGATTATGAAAATGTTGTAAACAATCTGAAAACCCTGAAAGTTGAATTGGATCAGGTATTCAGAAAGAATAAAAATGATAATGATGACAGCCAGTAGGTGAAGATAGAAAGGTGGTAGAAAAAGCGTGGCAGAAGAAATGAAAAACACGTCTGAGGTGCAGGAGGATACAGAACAGGTTGTTTCTGAAAACGAAACTGCAGCAGAAGTGCAGGAGGATTCACCGGAAGCCACAGCCGGAGAGGAAACTGCTGAAGAGGTTCCGGAAGGAAAGGAAGAGGCAGAGGAAAAAACAGAAGGAAAGGCGAAAACCTCTTTTTTCGGCAAAAAGAAAAAAGATAAAAAGGATCAGCAGATTGAAGAGCTGACAGATCGTCTGAAACGAAGCATGGCAGAATTTGATAATTTCCGTAAGCGTACAGAGAAAGAAAAATCCAGTATGTATATTGTGGGAGCAAAAGAAATTATTGAGAACATGCTTCCTGTAGTGGATAATTTTGAGAGAGGTCTTGCACAGGCTCCGGAAGGAGATGCATTTGCCGAAGGTATGCAGATGATCTACAAACAGCTTATGACAACACTGGAAGGACTGGGAGTAGAGGTGATCGAAGCTGTAGGCAAAGAATTTAATCCGGACTTCCATAATGCTGTAATGCATGTGGAGGATGAAGAAGCCGGCGAGAATATTATTGTAGAAGAGTTTCAGAAGGGCTACACCTATAAAGGATTTGTAGTCAGACACAGTATGGTAAAGGTTGCTAATTAAGGAGGATAAATTATCATGGGAAAAATTATTGGTATTGACTTAGGAACAACAAACAGCTGCGTAGCAGTTATGGAAGGTGGTCAGCCCACCGTTATCGCAAACACAGAAGGCGCAAGAACAACACCGTCTGTAGTTGCTTTTACAAAAACAGGAGAGCGTCTGGTAGGTGAGCCTGCAAAACGTCAGGCAGTTACCAATGCAGAGAAAACAATCTCTTCTATTAAAAGAGAAATGGGATCCGATTATCGTGTGACAATCGATGATAAAAAATACTCTCCGCAGGAGATTTCTGCGATGATCCTTCAGAAGCTGAAAAAAGATGCTGAGGGATATCTTGGAGAAAGTGTAACAGAAGCGGTTATCACAGTACCGGCATATTTCAATGACGCACAGCGTCAGGCAACCAAGGACGCAGGTAAGATCGCAGGCCTTGACGTAAAACGTATCATCAACGAGCCTACAGCAGCAGCTCTGGCATATGGTCTTGATAACGAAAAAGAGCAGAAGATCATGGTATATGACCTTGGCGGCGGTACTTTCGACGTTTCCATCATTGAGATCGGTGACGGCGTTATCGAGGTTCTTTCTACAGCAGGCAACAACCGTCTTGGCGGTGATGACTTCGACCAGAAGATCACAGACTACATGCTTTCTGAGTTCAAGAGAACTGAGGGTGTAGATCTTTCCAATGACAAAATGGCTCTTCAGAGACTGAAAGAAGCAGCTGAAAAAGCAAAGAAAGAGCTTTCTTCTGCAACAACAACAAACATCAACCTTCCGTTCATTACTGCTACAGCAGAAGGACCGAAGCATTTTGATATGAACCTTACAAGAGCAAAATTTGACGAACTGACACATGATCTTGTTGAAAAGACAGCAGAGCCGGTACGCCGTGCACTTTCTGATGCAGGCATCAGCGCTTCTGAGCTTGGTCAGGTGCTTCTGGTAGGCGGATCCACACGTATCCCGGCTGTACAGGACAAAGTAAAACAGATCACAGGCAAAGAGCCGAGCAAATCTCTGAACCCGGATGAGTGTGTTGCACTTGGTGCTTCTGTACAGGGCGGTAAACTTGCAGGTGATGCAGGCGCAGGCGATATCCTTCTTCTGGATGTTACTCCACTGTCTCTTTCTATTGAGACTATGGGTGGAATCGCAACTCGTCTGATCGAGAGAAACACAACTATCCCGACAAAGAAGAGCCAGATCTTCTCTACAGCAGCAGATAATCAGACAGCTGTAGATATCAACGTAGTACAGGGTGAGCGTCAGTTTGCAAGAGACAATAAATCCCTTGGCCAGTTCCGTCTGGATGGAATCCCGCCAGCACGTCGTGGTGTTCCGCAGATCGAGGTTACTTTTGATATTGATGCCAATGGTATCGTTAATGTATCCGCTAAGGATCTTGGAACAGGAAAAGAACAGCACATTACTATTACAGCAGGCTCCAATATGTCTGATTCCGAAATCGACAAGGCTGTTAAAGAAGCAGCAGAATTTGAGGCTCAGGATAAGAAACGTAAAGAAGCAATTGATACAAGAAATAATGCAGATTCTATGGTATTCCAGGTTGAGAACGCTTTGAAAGAAGCTGGTGATAAACTGGATGCAAACGACAAAGCGGCGGTAGAGGCTGACCTGAACGCATTGAAAGATCTTCTTTCCCAGACTGCAAATGCAGAGCTGACAGATGCACAGGTTGCTGATATCAAGGCAGCACAGGAGAAGATGATGGAAAGCGCTCAGAAACTGTTCCAGAAGATGTATGAGCAGACACAGCAGGGCGGCGGTCAGGCTGGTCCGGACATGGGCAACATGGGCGGCGGAGCTTCCCAGGGAGGAAATGAAGCCGGATATGGTGATGATGTAGTAGACGCAGACTATAAAGAAGTCTGATAGAAAGCATAGGAAAGAGAAACAATGGCTGATAAAAGAGATTACTATGAAGTCCTGGGGGTTGCCAAAAACGCCAGTGACGCAGACCTGAAAAAAGCATATCGAAAATTAGCCAAAAAATATCACCCGGATGTAAATCCGGGTGATAAAGATGCTGAGGCAAAATTTAAAGAAGCCACAGAAGCATACGGCATTTTAAGTGATCCGGATAAAAGAAGACAGTATGACCAGTTTGGCCATGCAGCCTTTGAAAATGGCGGAGGCGGTGCAGGAGGCTTCGGCGGATTTGATTTTAACGGCGCAGATATGGGTGATATCTTTGGCGATATTTTCGGCGATCTGTTCGGAGGAGGCAGCAAAAGGCGGGCAAACAATGGTCCTATGAGAGGCGCTAACCTTCGTGCGCGGGTAAATATTACCTTTGAAGAGGCTGTATTTGGATGCGAAAAGGAACTGGAAATTGTCCTGAAAGATGAATGTACTGTTTGTCATGGAACCGGGGCAAAGCCTGGAACACAGCCGGTAACCTGTCCGAAATGTAACGGTGAGGGACAGATTGTCTATACCCAGCAGTCCATGTTCGGTATGGTACGTAATGTACAGACATGTCCGGAGTGCGGTGGTTCAGGAAAGGTGATCAAAGAAAAATGTACTTCCTGTCATGGAACCGGTTATACCTCTTCCAGAAAGAAGATCCAGGTATCTATTCCGGCAGGTATTGATAACGGACAGAGTATCCGTATTCGTGAGAAAGGTGAACCGGGAACCAACGGCGGCCCCAGAGGAGATCTTCTTGTAGAAGTGAATATTGCCCGTCATCCGATCTTCCAGAGACAGGATATGAATATATTCTCCTCTGCACCGATTACTTATGCACAGGCAGCTCTTGGCGGGGACGTTCACATCAGTACTGTGGACGGAGATGTCGTTTATGAGGTGAAGCCTGGAACACAGACAGATACCCGTATCCGTCTGAAAGGAAAAGGCGTTCCGTCACTGAGAAACAAGAATGTGCGCGGAGATCATTATGTAACGCTTGTGGTTCAGGTTCCGACTAATCTGAATGATGAGGCAAAAGAAGCTCTGCGTAAATTTGACGAAGCCTGCGGAAATAAGACGGCAGGAACAAAAAACAGCGGTTCTGAAAAAACAGAAAAAAAGAAAAAGAGCTTTATGGATAAACTGAAAGAGACTTTTGAGGAATAAAAAAGCTTTTGGGGAAAAGAGGGTAAATCCTCTTTTCTTTTTTTGTATTTTCATGTATGATAGAGTGCGAGATAGTATTTACTGTTCGGTCTATGGATAAGAACAGTCCATTTTTACAGAGTAAAAACAGGAGAAATTGTTATGAAGTGGAAAAAATTTAAAATAAAAACAATAACAGAAGCAGAAGATGTGATCATCAGCACCTTGTATGACATTGGATTTGAAGGTGCTCAGATTGAGGATAATGTGCCTCTTACCGCTATGGAAAAGGAGCAGATGTTTGTGGATATCCTTCCCCAGATGAATGAGGATGACGGTACGGCATATCTCAGCTTTTTCGTAGAGGAAACAGAAGATGGAAAGCTTCTGAAAAATGAACAGGAAACAGATGCGGAAACGATCATCAAAGAGGTGGAAAGAGAACTGGCGGAGCTTCGTACTTTTATGGACATCGGAGAAGGGACTATCGAAGTCAGTGAAACGGAAGATATTGATTGGATTAACAACTGGAAGCAGTATTTTAAACAGTTTTATGTAGACGATATTCTGATCGTTCCCTCCTGGGAGGAAGTAAAGGAAGAAGATAAGAGTAAGATGATCCTTCATATCGACCCAGGTACTGCGTTTGGTACCGGAATGCATGAGACCACTCAGCTGGTGATCCGCCAGCTGAAAAAATATGTGAAAGAAGGCTGTGAGCTTCTTGATGTAGGAACCGGAAGCGGTATCCTCGGCATTACGGCTCTGAAGCTGGGAGCAGGACATGTAGTAGGAACAGACTTGGATCCATGTGCAGTTCCGGCAGTTCAGGAGAATAAAGAAGCAAATCAGATTCCGGATAAAGATTTTGACATGATGATCGGAAATATCATTGATGATAAAGAGGTGCAGGACCAGGTGGGATATGAGAAGTACGACATCGTGGCAGCGAATATTCTGGCGGATGTTCTGGTACCTCTGACTCCGGTTATCGTCCATCAGATGAAAAAAGGCGCTTATTATATCACTTCGGGAATTCTTGATGTTAAGGAAACGGTCGTAACGGAAGCTGTAAAAAAAGCAGGACTTACTCTTGTTGAGGTGACAAAACAGGGTGAATGGGTATCTGTTACAGCAAGAAAGGACTGATCCATGCAGAGATTTTTTGTAGAACCCTGTCAGATTGATGAACCTGCTCATCGGATCCACATTACAGGAACAGATGTAAATCATATTGTTAATGTTTTGAGGATGAAGCCCGGCGAGGAACTGTGGATCAGCGACGGGGAGAAAAAAGAATATCATTGCAGGATTGAATCAGCTGCGTCTGATGAAGTTTGTCTCCATATCCTTTATGCCCAGGAACCAGATTATGAACTGCCAAATAAGATTTATCTTTTCCAGGGACTGCCTAAGTCAGATAAGATGGAACTGATCATTCAGAAAGCAGTAGAACTGGGAGCTTTTGAGATTATTCCTGTGGAAACGAAAAGATGCGTGGTTCGTTTGGATGGAAAAAAAGCTGCAAAAAAAGTGGAAAGATGGCAGCAGATCGCAGAAAGCGCAGCCAAACAGTCAAAACGTATGCTTGTGCCGTCTGTTCATTCTGTTATGAATTTCAAAGAGGCAATTGCTTATGCTGAAGAGATGGATGTCCGCCTGATTCCTTACGAACTGGCAAAAGGTATGGCAGAGACGAAAGAAATCATAAAGCAGATACAGCCGGGACAGTCCATAGGGATTTTTATCGGACCGGAAGGCGGATTTGAGGAAAGTGAAGTGGATACTGCTGTAAATTCAGGAGCGGTTCCCATTACTTTAGGAAAACGGATTCTTCGTACAGAGACTGCCGGACTTGCAATCCTGTCAGTTCTGATGTTCCAGCTGGAGCAATGATCATAAATCGTTTACAGAGCATGTAAAAATAAAGGGAGTATTGATTGAACATGGAAGTATATTTTGATAATTCTGCAACTACCAGATGCTACGATTCTGTAAAAGATATTGTTATCAGGACTATGACAGAGGATTTTGGAAACCCGTCTGCCATGCATCTGAAAGGAGTAGAAGCTGAAAAATATGTAAAGGATTCCGCAGCCCAGCTGGCACGGATACTGAAAGTACAGGAAAAAGAAATCCTGTTTACGTCAGGAGGAACAGAATCAGATAACCTTGCTCTGATCGGAGGCGCAATGGCAAATAAACGGAGCGGAAACCATATTATTACCACAGCAGTGGAACATCCGGCAGTAAGCCAGCCGGCGCTGTTTCTTCAGGAACAGGGATTTGAAGTTACTTATCTTCCGGTTGACAGCCGCGGTGTTGTAAAGCTGGATGCATTGGAAGCAGTCCTGCGTCCGGATACCATACTGGTGTCGGTTATGTTTGTAAATAATGAAGTAGGCGCAGTGATGCCTGTGGAGGAGATCAGCAGGCGTATCCGGGAAAAAAGCCCGAAAGCACTGTTTCATGTGGATGCGATCCAGGCATTTGGAAAATACAGGATCTATCCGAAAAAAATGGGAATAGATCTTCTTTCTGTCAGCAGCCATAAGATCCATGGTCCGAAAGGTGTGGGTTTCCTTTATATAAGTGAAAAGGCAAAAATCCAGCCGCAGATTCTTGGGGGCGGCCAGCAGAGCGGAATGCGTTCCGGTACAGACAATGTTCCGGGAATTGCCGGATTAGGAGTGGCAGCAGAAGAAATATATCGTAATCTGGATGCGAATGTGGAAAAAATGTATTGCTTAAAAGAGCATATTGCAAAAGGGCTGGCAAAGATCCCGGATATCCGTATGAATGGAATGGATCTAAGAGAAGGGGCGCCTCAGATCTTAAGTATCAGTGTTATGGGGGTACGAAGCGAAGTGCTTCTTCATTCTCTGGAAGAAAGAGGTATTTTTATATCAGCAGGCAGCGCATGCTCCAGCCATAAGCGCAAGCCAAGCAGCACTCTGGCAGCAATGGGAATGCCGAAGGATCAGATAGAGAGTACAGTGCGCCTTAGCTTTTCAGAAGAAAATACTGTGGAAGAGGCTGATTATTTTCTTCAGGTAATGGAAGAAATAGTTCCTATGCTGCGGAGATATTCCAGAAGATAAAAATTTAAAAAGATAAAATTAAGAAGCATAAAGGAGAAAAATTATGATTTTTCATGCATTTCTGATTAAATATGCGGAAATTGCCATCAAAGGAAAGAACCGGTATCTTTTTGAGGATGCCCTGGTAAAACAGATGCGTCTGGCTCTGGAACCTGTAGATGGAGAGTTCCGTGTGATCAAAGAACAGGGAAGAGTATATGTGCTCTGTCCTGAAGAATATGATTTTGATGAGGCGGTAGAAGCGCTTCAGTGTGTATTTGGCATAGTGGGAATCAGTCCGGTTGTAATTTATGAGGATCAGGGACTGGAACAGATGGGAAAAGATGTAGTCAGCTATATGAGAAACCGCTATCCGGAATTTTCCGGGACTTTTAAGGTTTATACCAGAAGAGCAAAAAAATCTTATCCGGTCAATTCCATGGAGGTCAGTGCACATCTGGGAGGTCTGATCCTGGACGAGTTTCCAGAGGCATCTGTAGATGTTCATAATCCTCAGATGACACTTTCTGTAGAAATCAGAGATAAGATCTATGTTTATTCAGAAACCATTCCGGGACCGGGAGGAATGCCTGTGGGAACAAACGGCAAGGCAATGCTTCTTCTTTCCGGTGGAATTGACAGTCCGGTGGCAGGCTATATGATCGCCAAGCGCGGTGTAAAGATCGATGCGGTATATTTTCATGCACCGCCGTATACCAGTGAACGGGCAAAACAGAAAGTAGTGGATCTGGCTAAGCTGGTTGCGCGCTACAGCGGTCCGATCCGTCTTCATGTGGTGAATTTTACAGATATCCAGCTGTATATTTATGACCAGTGTCCTCATGAAGAACTGACCATTATCATGCGGCGTTATATGATGCGTATTGCAGAGCATTTTGCGAAAGAATCAGGCTGTCTTGGTCTGATCACAGGAGAAAGCATCGGACAGGTGGCAAGTCAGACGCTTCAGAGTCTTGCAGCTACCAACGAAGTATGCACACTTCCTGTTTATCGTCCTGTAATCGGATTTGATAAGCAGGAAATTGTAGAGATTTCCAGAAAGATAAATACTTTTGAAACTTCTATCCAGCCTTTTGAAGACTGCTGTACGATTTTTGTGGCAAAACATCCGGTAACAAAACCAAACTTAAATGTGATCCACAGATCCGAGACAAAACTGGAAGAAAAAATCGATCAGCTTATGGAGGAAGCGTTAGCTTCCACAGAAGTGATTGAGATAAAGTGAAATGAAAAAAGCCGCGGCGTAAGATACGCTGCGGCAAAATAAAAAACTTATTCGATCACATAAGCCTGAACAACAGCAAGGATGGAATCCAGAGTGGTTCCCTCTGCATGAATATTCAGATTTATAGGCTTGGACAGATCCAGGCTGAAGATACCCATGATAGATTTTGCATCAATAACGTATCTTCCGGATACCAAATCAAAATCACAGTCAAATTTACTGATTTCATTTACAAATGCTTTTACTTTATCGATAGAGTTCAAAGATATTTTTAATGTTTTCATAATGGTGCCCTCCTTTAATTAGTTGTATTACAGCTTTTATCTTATACGTCTCATGATAAAAAGTCAAGGGAAAAGCTGTTAAATTTCCATGAAGTGGAAAATATGAGACAATGGAATTTGTAATAAAGATTCTGTTCATGTAAACAGAAGAGACAGTACCAGTGATATTTGAAATAATGACTAGTTGACATAGAAAAAGGAATGACATAAATATGAGTAAAAAAGTTGCGCTTCATAATCTGGGATGTAAGGTGAATGCCTATGAAGTAGAGGCAATGCAGCAGCTTCTGGAGCAGGCAGGATATGAGATTGTGCCTTTTCAGGAGGGAGCAGATGTATACCTGATCAATACCTGTACGGTAACTAATATAGCGGACAGAAAATCAAGACAGATGCTCCATAAAGCAAAAAAAATGAACCCGGATGCTATTGTAGTAGCTACCGGATGTTATGCCCAGACGGATACAGAGAAGCTGAAAGAAGATACATCCGTAGATCTGATCCTTGGAAATAATCAGAAAAATCAGATTGTTCAGGCTCTTGAAGAATTTGAAAAAGAACATGAAAGAGCAGCACGGGTGATAGAAATAAATAAAACAAAAGAATATGAGGAGCTTTCTATTGACCATACGGCAGAACATGTACGGGCATATATTAAAGTGCAGGATGGCTGTAATCAGTTTTGTACTTACTGTATCATTCCCTATGCAAGAGGGAGAGTACGCAGCCGTAAGATTACGGAAATTCTGGAAGAAGTAAGGAAGCTTGCAGCAGGCGGATATAAAGAGGTGGTGCTTACCGGTATCCATTTAAGCTCTTATGGTGTAGACTTTAAAGAAGAGGATAAAAAAGAAGATCTTCTTTCTTTGATCAGAGCAGTTCATGAGATAGAGGGCATCAAAAGAATTCGTTTGGGGTCATTGGAGCCTCGTATTATTACAGAAGAATTTATGGAAGGTATTTCAGCACTTCCAAAAGTATGCCCTCATTTTCATCTTTCTCTTCAGAGCGGCTGCAATAAGACTCTGAGGGATATGAACCGCAGATACAGCGCTGAAGAGTATGCGGAAAAATGTGAGCTGATCAGGAAATATTATCAGACCCCTGCGCTGACTACCGATGTGATCGTAGGCTTTCCTCAGGAGACAGAAGAAGATTTCCGGGAATCTTATGAATTTGTAAGGAATATCCATTTTTATGAGACGCATATTTTTAAGTATTCCAGACGTCAGGGTACAAAGGCGGCAGCTATGGCAGGACAGCTGACAGAAGCCGAAAAGGCAAAACGAAGTGAAAAAATGCTGGAATTACATGACCTCCGTGCCCGGGAATATGAAGAAAATATGATTGGCAGAGAGCTGGAGATTCTGATCGAGGAAGAGACGGAGATCGGTGGAAAAGTTTTTTATCTCAGCCACAGCAGAGAGTATGTAAAAGTTGCTGTAGAAAAACAGGAAGGAATTGGCATCAATGATCTTCTGACAGTCAAAATCGCCGATTTTGCCAGGGAACATATTCTTCTTGGGAAACCGACAGAAAACTCACCTTGTATTTTACGGTGAATTATATTAAAATAGAAAAGAAATAATAGTAAGGACGTGAGAAAAAATGGCAGAAAACAATTTAGGAAATACACAGTATTTCAGGACAAAACCGGATCAGGAGCTGGAGGTAAAAGAAGTTTTGGATCTGGTGTACAATGCAATGGACGAAAAAGGATATAATCCGGTCAATCAGATCGTAGGCTATATTATGTCCGGTGATCCAACTTATATTACCAGTCATAAAGGTGCCAGAAGCATGATCATGAAGGTAGAAAGAGATGAACTGGTAGAGGAGCTTTTGAATGAATATATCAGAAATCGCTCCTGGGAACGCTGATATGCGTATATTAGGACTGGATTATGGCTCTAAGACCGTAGGTGTGGCAGTCAGTGACCCTTTGGGGCTGACTGCTCAAAAAGTGGAGACCATATGGAGAAAGCAGGAAAACAAGCTTCGAAAAACACTGGCTCGTATAGAGGAACTGGTGGCGGAGTATGGTGTAGAACAGATTGTTGTGGGACTTCCGAAAAACATGAACAATACCCTTGGAGAAAGGGCAGAAAAATCTCTGGAATTTAAGGAAACATTGGAGAGAAGGACAGGTCTGCCTGTGGTCATGTGGGACGAGCGTTTGACAACAATGGAGGCGAACCGTGTTCTTATGGAAGGCGGAGTACGCCGTGAGGACAGAAAAGAGCATCTGGATTCTCTGGCGGCAGTTTTGATTTTGCAGGGATATCTGGATTCTCTGACAAACAGATAAGGATGGCAGAATGGAAAAAATCAGATTTCAGTCCCCGGATGGGACAACAGAAGAGTTTTATGTAGAAGAACAGACAATGATCGCAGGGAAATCATATCTTCTTGTATCAGATTCCCTGGAAGATGAAGCCTCTGCCTATATTTTAAAAGATACTTCTTCGGATGAAAGCCCGGAAGCATGTTATGAAATGGTGGAAGAGGAAGAAGAACTGCAGGCAGTTTATAAAGTATTTGAGCAAATGCTGGAAGATGTAGATCTGGAAATGTAATTTTTGAAAAAATAAATATAACGACAATATTACCGATGTCTGCCTGCAGCAGACAAAATAAAAAGGAATGCCGATGGTATTCCTGAGTTTTCGTGCACAAATTTGTATAAAGCAGCACATAAGTATGGAGGTGCAATGTTTGAAAAGTGATAATAGTAATATAAAAGAAAAAGATGAAAAACAGAGACGAAGCGGAGGAAACCAGAAATCTTCCGATTACAATACAAAAAAACAGGTAACAAAACAGAAAAATAACAGATACAGATCACAGACAAGACAAGGCGGAAAATATACAGATAAACAGCAGAAACCGATGAATAAGAATGTTGTCAGAAACAATTCTGCCAAAAATCCTGTGAAAAGTCCGTCCAGACAGGGAAGACGAAACCGCAGAACAGGGGAACGCCTGAAAGTGATTCCGTTAGGCGGTCTGGAACAGATTGGAATGAATATTACAGCTTTTGAATATGGAGATAGTATAGTAGTAGTAGACTGCGGACTGTCTTTTCCGGAAGATGATATGCTTGGAATCGACCTTGTGATCCCGGATGTAACATATTTGAAAGACAATATTTCCAAGGTCAAGGGTTTTGTGATCACACATGGACATGAGGATCATATCGGGGCACTGCCTTATGTATTAAAAGAAGTAAATGTACCGATTTATTCCACAAAGCTGACTCTTGGACTGATCACCAACAAATTAAAAGAGCATAATCTGGTACGCTCCACCAAATTAAAAGAGGTGAAGCATGGACAGGTGATCAATCTGGGAGAATTTTCAATTGAATTTATCAAGACAAACCACAGTATACAGGATGCTTCTGCCCTGGCAATTTATTCTCCGGCAGGTATTGTTGTTCATACAGGAGACTTTAAAGTTGACTACACTCCGGTATTCGGAGATGCCATCGATCTGCAGCGCTTTGCGGAAATCGGTAAAAAAGGTGTGCTTGCGCTGATGTGCGACAGTACCAATGCAGAAAGACCAGGGTTTACCATGTCAGAACGTACGGTAGGACGAGTGTTTGATAATCTGTTTAATGAATACCCTTCCAGCAGAATTATCATAGCGACCTTTGCTTCAAATGTAGACCGTGTACAGCAGATCATCAATACGGCATATCGTTTTGGCAGAAAGGTTGCGGTGGAAGGCCGCAGTATGGTCAATGTAATTTCCACAGCATCTGAACTGGGCTATCTTCGGATTCCGGAAAACACACTGATCGAGATCGATCAGGTGAAAAATTATCCGGATGAAAAGGTAGTGCTTATTACCACCGGAAGTCAGGGAGAATCCATGGCTGCATTGTCCAGAATGGCAGCTAATATCCATAAAAAGATCACAATTAAACCAAATGATACCATTATCTTTAGCTCCAATCCGATTCCGGGAAATGAAAAGGCAGTTTCTAAAGTTATCAATGAACTGTATATGAAAGGGGCAAAAGTTATCTTCCAGGACGCACATGTTTCCGGACATGCATGTCAGGAGGAGATAAAACTGATCTATTCTCTGGTACGTCCTAAATATGCAATTCCGGTACATGGAGAATATCGTCATCTGACTGCTCAGAAGCATATTGCAGAGGAACTGGGAATTCCAAAAGAGAATATTTTTATTCTGGCTTCCGGTAATGTTCTTGAACTGGATGAATACAGTGCGCAGGTAACAGGAAGTGTTCAGACAGGCGGAATTCTGGTGGATGGGCTTGGCGTTGGCGATGTAGGAAACATTGTCCTTCGTGACAGACAGCATCTGGCAGAAGATGGAATCATGATTGTTGTAATGACACTGGAACGTCACAGTAATGTGGTACTGGCAGGTCCGGATATTGTATCCAGAGGATTTGTCTATGTAAGAGAATCTGAAGATCTGATGGTTCATGCAAAGGAAGTGGTGGAACAGGCTCTGGAATCCTGTATGGACAGAAATATTACAGACTGGGGCAAGATCAAGCTTGTAGTCAAAGATGCAGTGGGCGATTATCTTTGGAAACGTACCAAGAGAAGACCGATGATATTGCCGATCATTATGGAGGCCTGATAATGGACGGGATTAACAGGAATATCCATATGCTGATCCAGTCTGTAAGAAAAAGCAGTGTTTATAAGGAGTACAGATTTCAGGAGGAAATCCTGAACCAGAATCCGGAGCTGGCGGAACGAGTCCGTCAGTTCCGGGCTGATAATTTCCGTCTTCAAAATGAGGAGGACAGGAGTAATATGTTTCATCTTGCCGAAGTACTTTCCAGAGAATCCGAAGAGCTTCGCCGCATTCCGCAGGTAAACGCATATTTGGATGCAGAACTGGATCTTTGCAGGATGCTGCAGAGGATATGCAGGACATTGACAGAAGGTATTGAGATGGATATTCCGCTGCTGTAAAGCAGGCGGTCAGTAAGGAGGATTACATGGGAGATACAAGAGACCGTGTAGGGAAGGCAGGCGTGTTTGTGGCAGGCGGTGCATTCAGGATCGCCCTGTATGTCTGCATTGTTGTTTTGATCATCTGGATCGGAAGAGTGTCCTATCAGTTTGGACATGACATTTTTGACCAGCAGCCAATGAGTCCGGGCGAAGGACAGGAGATCACTGTGGTCATTAAAGAAGATGATTCTGTGTATGATATTGCAAAAACTTTAGAAAGCAAAGGACTCATAGAAGATGCGAAGGTATTTTGGGTCCAGGAAAAACTGTCTAATTATAAAGGGAAAATGAAACCGGGAACTTATCTGCTCAGTACAGCATATGAACCTGCAAGGCTTATGGCGATCATTTCCGGTGATGCAGAGCAGGAGGTAACAGAACAGTGATCGTAGAGGAGAGAATGAGAACCTATATCAATTCTCTTGATCCGGGAAATACAGAGTTTCTGGAAAATCTGGAAAAAGACGCGCTTTCTTCGGGAGTTCCTATTATCCGCAGAGAGATGCAGAGCTTTATAAAGGTACTTCTGGCTGTAAAAAAGCCAAAGCGTATTTTGGAGGTGGGGACAGCCGTAGGCTTCTCCACACTTCTTATGTGTGAGTACGGTCTGCCGGATCTGGAAATCACTACAATAGAAAATTATGAAAAAAGAATTCCTGTTGCAAAAGAAAATTTTCTCAGAGCAGGAAGGAACGGGCAGATCACGTTGCTGGAAGGTGATGCCGGGCAAATCCTGAAAGAACTGGAAGGGAAATATGATCTTATTTTTATGGATGCAGCGAAAGGGCAGTATATCCATTGGCTGGAGGATGTGATCCGGCTTCTGGCGCCGGAAGGAATTCTTCTTTCAGATAATGTGCTTCAGGAAGGTGAGCTTATTGAATCGCATTATCTGGTAGAGCGGAGAAACAGAACCATCTATAAAAGAATGAGAGAATATCTTTATACACTGAAACATGATAAACGTCTTATGACCAGTATACTTCCATTGGGAGATGGAGCAGCCCTCAGTATTAAAATGCCACTGGATCCGATGCCTATGGATAAGGAGGAAATATGAGAAAAGTAGAATTACTGGTACCTGCCAGCAGTCTGGAGGTTTTGAAGATTGCAGTAATCTTTGGTGCAGATGCGGTATATATTGGAGGAGAAGCTTTTGGACTTCGAGCAAAAGCCAAAAATTTCTCACATGAGGATATGAAAGAGGGAATTGATTTTGCCCATGAGCATGGAGTAAAGGTTTATGTAACAGTCAATATTCTGGCACATAATGAAGACCTTCCGGGAGTACGTGAATATCTTCAGGAATTAAAGGAATTAAAACCGGATGCGCTGATCATTGCAGATCCGGGAATTTTTACCTACGCAAGGGAAATATGTCCGGAGATTGAATGTCACATCAGTACTCAGGCTAACAACACAAACTATGAAACTTACCGTTTCTGGTATCAGCTGGGAGCGAAGCGTGTGGTGACAGCCAGAGAGCTTTCTCTGGATGAGATAAGAGAAATACGTGCGCATATTCCGGAGGATATGGAAATAGAAACTTTTGTCCATGGTGCTATGTGTATTTCTTATTCAGGACGCTGTCTTCTCAGTAATTATCTGGTGGGAAGAGATGCCAACAGAGGTGCATGTACACATCCATGCCGTTGGAAATACTCAATAGTGGAGGAATCCAGACCAGGTGAGTATATGCCTGTTTTTGAAAATGAGAGGGGAACCTACATTTTTAATTCCAAGGATCTTTGTATGATCGAGCATATGGATGATATCCTTACCTGCGGCATTGACAGTCTTAAGATCGAGGGACGTATGAAAACAGCTCTTTATGTAGCTACTGTTGCCAGGACATATAGAAAAGCAATTGATGATTATATGGAATCTCCGGAAAAATACCATGCAAATATGGAATGGTACAAGGAACAGATATCCAACTGTACTTACCGTCAGTTTACAACGGGATTTTTCTATGGAAAGCCAGATGAAAATACGCAGATCTACGATAACAACACATATGTGAAAGAGTATACTTATCTGGGATATGCAGAAGAAATTGATGAAAATGGTCTGGTCCATATTACTCAGAGAAATAAATTTTCGGTAGGGGAGACTATTGAGATCATGAAACCTGACGGGCGGAATCTTACTGCCGTTGTCAGGGCAATCTATGATGAAAACGGAGTTTCTGTGGAGAGCGCGCCCCATCCTCAGCAGAAACTTGCTGTAGATCTGGGCGCAGAGGCAGAAAAATATGATCTGCTGAGAAGAGCAGAAATGTAAAAGAAAAAAGGGATGCTGCCGGATCCGTCGGGAGAAGGCGATATCCCTTTTCCTTATGTCTGCTCCTGAAAAAGCTGACGCAGTTTTTTTAGCGCGTTTTTTTCGATCCTGGATACATAGGATCGGCTGATATGAAGTTTTTGGGCAATGATCTTCTGTGTTTGTTCAGGAATACCGTAGAGACCATAACGCAGACAGATAACCTGATATTCTCTGGGAGTAAGAGCAGAATCCAGAGATGCAAGCAGAAAACGGATATCCTGACGGGCTGCATAGGCATCTACAATATCTACAGGCGGGCTTTCGATAATATCCAGGAGGCTGATTTCATTCCCTTCTTTGTCAGTGCCGATTGGTTCATATAATGAAACTTCCCGGGAATGCTTTTTTCTGGAGCGCAGCATCATAAGAAGCTCATTATCAATACATCGTGCGGCATAGGTGGAAAGTCTGGCAGATTTTGCCTGGTCAAAGGTGGAGACTGCCTTGATCAGTCCGATGGTTCCAATAGAGATCAGATCGTCCAGATCCTCCTCAGGACCCTGATATTTTTTGACCACATGAGCCACAAGACGGAGATTCCGCTCGATCAGAATATTTTTTGCCTCCAAATCTCCCTCCTGGAAGCGTTGAAGGTAGTACTTTTCTTCGGCTGATGTCAGAGGTTTCAGGAAAGTCTTCAAGTCTTCACCTCAAAGGGGATTTCATTATAGTCTATGTCCGGGACAAGAAGTTCGTGCTTTTCCATCAAAAAGAAGCTGGTTCTTGACGGAAATTAGAATGAAATATATACTTGAAGATATAAAAATCGTATAGAGCAGAGAATGATACCTGTATAAAGGAGGTTGCAATATGAAGGTATTGAATTTTGGATCATTGAATCTGGATTATGTGTATCAGGTAGAAAGTATTTTGATCCCAGGGGAAACGCAGGCCTCAAAAGACAGAAAGACATTCTGCGGAGGAAAGGGACTGAATCAGTCGATTGCTCTGGCAAAAGCGGGGATTCCGGTCTATCATGCGGGAATGATTGGAGAAGAAGGCGATATTCTTCTGGAAACATGTCGGGATAATGGTGTAAATACAGAGTTTATCCGCAAGATACAGGGACCCAGCGGACATACAGTGATCCAGGTGGATAAGGATGGACAAAACTGTATACTTCTGTTTGGAGGAGCCAACAGAAGTATCACGAGAGAATTTGTGGATCAGGTACTGGAGAATTTTGAAAAAGAGGATATCATCCTGCTTCAGAATGAGATCAGTGAACTGGATTATGTGATTGACAGAGCATATGAAAAAGGTATGACGATCATCCTGAATCCATCTCCTTATGACAAAGGGCTGGAAAAATGTGACCTTTCAAAGGTGAGTCTGTTTTTGGTAAATGAGATTGAAGGATATCAGATTACAGGTGAAAAAGAACCGGATAAAATCCTTTCCAGGATAAAAGAAATTTATCCTGATGCACGGGTAGTACTGACTCTGGGCGGAGATGGATCTGTTTTTCAGGATCATACAGGAATCTACCGTCAGGGAATCTACAAGGTAAAAGCAGTAGATACTACTGCAGCAGGAGATACCTTTACGGGATATTTTATTTCCTCTCTGATAGACGGGCTTCCGGTGGAAGAAGGATTGAAGCTGGCAGCGAAAGCCTCAGCTATTGCAGTATCAAGACCGGGTGCGACAGCTTCTATTCCTATGAAGGAAGAAGTTTTAAACACCATATTGTAAATAGAAACACTAGATAAAAGGACAAAAAGGTGAACCATATTGAAAAAAAAGATTGAACAAATACTCAGCGGAAAATTCAGATACGAAGAACCGGAGCTCCTTTTTTCTCAGGAGAGACTGGAAATTTCTTTGAAGGCAGGAGATGCTGTCAGAGGAGAGCTTTATTTGGGAACGGAAGATGATGAAAAAATCCAGGGCTACATTACCTCCTCACATCGAAGATTTGTACCTGGAGCCGGAAAATTTTCAGGGACAACTGTATGTATTCCCTATGGCGCAGATGGAAGCGGCATGCTGCCAGGTGATGTCTGCAGTGGCTGGCTGTGTATTACCTCCAGCATAGGGGAGTATAAGATACCGTTTGAAATAAAAGCAGAAAAAGAGAGTTTTCAGGGCGCCGCAGGAGAATTAAACGATATGGAGAATTTTCGGAAGATCGCAAAAAAAGATTTCCGAAAAGCATATCACCTTTTTACCGGCAGTTGCTTTTCTGCAATGATGGGTCAGGCTGAAGAAAAACAAAAAGCTCTTTTTATGGGACTTTCACAGCAGCCCGTTACCTACCAGCATCTGGAAGAATTTTTTATTGCCCTGAAGGAAAAGGAGCCTGTTTCAATTTCTCTGAAAACTGTGAAAAATGAATTTTATGAGCTTACAGAGCCAATGCAGGAATCCTTTGATATCCAAAGGAGCGGATGGGGACATTTAAGGCTTGATATAGAAGCAGTAGGTGATTTTCTGGAGGTAGAACATCATGTAGTGACCCAGGAGGATTTTATTGGAAGCACCTGCCATATTGAATATGTACTTCATGTGGATCGGCTTAAAGAGGGAAACCAGGTCGGACAGATCATAGTAAGCAGTCCGTATCAGAAACTTGTGTATGAGGTGATGGCTTCCCGTGGACCCCGTGTAAGAGTAGACGTACGGGCAGAAGAAAAGCGCCACAGAATTGCATTGATCAAAGATTACCTGGAATATCGGGAAGGCAGGATGGACTTTAATACCTGGATCGGAAGCAGCCATTTTATTTTGAATCAGCTTCATGCATCAGGATGCGATTATCCGGATTATCAGATGTATGAAGCCTATATCGATCATCTGGAAGGCAAAGATGCAGAAGCTGCTGAGATTCTGAAAAAATATGAGAATAAGGAGTTTTCCAGGGAGGAGCTGGAGCTTGCGGGGATTTACCTGTATCTTTGCAGCGCAGTGGGACTGTACAGAGATAAGACTCAGGCAGTATGGAGAATCCAGAATTTTCATATGCAGAAAGCAGATAGTTTTCAGCTTTTGTGGCTTCTGCTCCAGATGGACGGCGGATATAAAAAACTTCCGTCCGAAGCCATTTTTATGATGGAGGAGCAGTTCGAGAGAGGATGTACCAGTCCGCTTTTATATATGGAGGCATGGCAGTGGATCAGCAGAGATATTTCATTGTTCCACAGACTCAGTCCTTTCTGGATCCAGGTGTTTCGGTTTGCAGGAAGACGGAAACTTCTTACAGAAGAACTGGTTATGCGTCTTGCTTATCTTTCAGGTTATGAAAAGAACTTTTCAGGAAGTCTTTATCATGCTCTGGAGGCTGGATACGAACAGTTTCCTTCCGAAGATGTGCTGGAGGCCATCTGTAAATATATCATGAAGGGAAATCCAAGGAAACCTGAGTACTTTCGGTGGTTTTCCCTGGCAGTGCAGCAGGGGCTCAGACTTACCAGACTTTATGAATACTATGTGGAAACAATGGATATCACTTATCAGAGAGAGCTTCCAAAACCACTTTTAATGTATTTTAATTATAATGACAAATCACTTGGGGACAGCAGGCGTGCTTTTGTATATGCAAGCGTGATCACATATAAGGAAAAGGAACCGCTGATTTACGAAGGCTATAAGGAAACAATGGAAAAATTTGCCCGACGCAAGCTGGCGGAAGGTCAGATGGATGAAAATTATGCGGTTCTCTATCAGGAATTTCTGTTTGATCCGCAAAATACGGCAGACGCAGAACTGCTTGCCCGGAACTTGTTTACCTGCCGTCTTTACTGTGATGATAAAAAAATCCGTCAGGTCATTGTCTGCCACAGTCAGATGAAGAAAGAAGAAATTTATCCGTGTGTAAAAGGTGTGGCATACCCAAGGATCTATACGGAAGATGCAGTGATCCTCTTTCAGGATGATAAACAGCGCAGATATGCTTCTACAATCCATTACAACTTGAAAAAACTTAACGATGACGAGGCTGCGGCTTTAAAGGTATTAAAGCTTGGAACAGAGGAACCGGGAGTACTGCTCCATCACTGTGAAAAAACGGGAATGAATGAAGAGACCCTGGGATATTTTTGTAAAATCACAGACTCTCCGGCTTATTCAGATCAATATAAAGAGAAAATAAGAAAACAGCTGCTTGATTATTATGCGGAAAATGTTCAGGGAGATGAGCTGGATCATTATCTGCAGAAAATGGATTATAGAAAATATATAGCAGTTGACCGTCCAAAACTTCTGAAAGTGCTGATCGGCCGCAGAATGTTCCGCCAGGCAATGGCGCTTGTGGAAGAATACGGATATGAAGGTTTGGATTTGGGGTGCCTGCTGAAGCTTACCAGCCGTATGATACTGAAGGCTGATATGACAGAAGATGATGAACTTCTGGCTCTTGCTTCGGAAGTTTACCGGCAGGGCAAGTATGATGAAGTGATCCTTCATTATCTGATGTTATATCGGTTTGGACCGATAGATGAGCTGCTCTCCATATGGAAAAGTGCAAAAGGCTTTGAAATGGATACCTATGATCTGGAGGAGCGGATTCTCTCACTTTTGATATTTTCTTCTGATTATCGGAAAGAGGGGGAGGCTGTTCTGGAATCCTATGTAAAGCAGTCCGGCAAAGAACGAATCATAGGTGCATACCTGACACAGGTAGCCTATGGAATTTTTGTCAAGGAATATCCAATGACACGTTTTATACGGGAACGTCTGGAATATGCATGGGAAAACAGATGGCCGTTAAATAGAATCTGCAGGCTGGCTCTTTTTATGGAACTGTCAAAAGAAAAGGAACTCAGTGAAAAATACCGGGAAATGATTCAGATATTTTTGGAAGACTGTGCCAAAAATCATATGGAATTCGGATTTTTCCGAAGATTACCGCCGGAAATCCTCAGTCCATGGCAGCTGGATGACAAAACATTTGTAGAATGCCATGGCCATCCGGATGCAAAGGTTACTTTGTATTATGCTCTGGATGCCGGTCTGGGAAAAGTACGGGAATATAAAAGTGAGCCTGTCCGTAATATTTATCAGGGTATTTTTGTTAAGACGTTTACCCTGTTTTATGGAGAGACCCTGCATTATTATTTCCGTATTGAAAGAAATGGAGAGGTAAAAGAAACTGCAGAACATACAGTAACTATGAAAAAAGTAGAAGGAACGCCGGGAAGTAAATATCAGCTTTTGAACAGGATTCTTTCTGCAAGACGCCTGGATAAGACAAAAGAGGTTAATGACGGGGTAAAACAGTATCTTTGCCAGGAGCAGTATGTAAAAGAAATGTTTACCATAGAAAAGGAACAGGAAGAATGAACGAGACACGGGATTTGATTATTGGAATTGACCTTGGAAAAAAATATTCGCAGATCTGTTATTATGACCGGAAGGCGGAGGAATCCCGTTCTCTTCCGGTAAAAGTGGGAAGCAGCCTTTACGAAACACCTACATGCCTGTGCAGACGGGCAGACCAGGGAGATTACTGTATTGGACTGGAAGCAGAATATTTTGCCAGAGAGAAAGGCGGATTTTTAGTAGAAGACCTATATCACATCTCCATGAGCAAAGAAAAAATCCAGATTGCCGGAGAACAGAAAGAGCCCTGGGAGCTTCTGGGGTATTTTTTGAAAGGAATGCTGCAGTTTCTGGGTGTTTCCGAGGTAGAAAAAAATATAAAATATCTGACAGTCACTATGGAGACGATGGATTCGATCCAGGTGAAAAATCTTCAGAAGGCTGCAGAATTTCTGGGGATCGAAGAGGAAAAATTCAGTCTTCTGGATTATGAAGAAAGTTTTTACTATTATGTTCTGACTCAGAAAATAGAAACCTGGAACCGCAGTGTGGGATGGTACAGTTTTAAAAAAGACAGGGTGCTGTTCCGTAAACTGGCAATGAGCTCAGGAACAAAACCGGTGTTTGTAAGGCTGGTGAATCCGGTAGAAGCCTCGCTGAGAGAACTGCCGGAGGAGAGGGACGAAGATTTTTATAAGTTTATAAAGGAAACATTGGGAACAGAGCTTTATTCCAGCATTCAGATGAATGGTGAAGGATTTGACCAGGAATGGGCGCTAAAATCAGTAAAACTTCTTTGCTATCAGAAAAGAAAAGTATTTTATGGGAATAACCTTTTTGCAGCAGGCGCGTGCGGAGCCGGTGCAGAAAAATGTATTCACAGAAGACTGAAAGGATATCGGTATCTGGGAAGTTCTCTGGTGGTAAAAGATGTAGGAATGGAAATGCGTGTAATGGGAGCTCCGGTTTACTATCCTCTTTTGGAAGCCGGCACAAACTGGTATGAATGCAAAGCTTCCTGCGAACTGATCCTGGACAATACGGAAGAACTGGTCTTCGTGGTGGGAACTATGGGAGAAACAGAAAAAAAACGAATGGGCATGCTGCTTCCGGGCATTCCAAAACGTCCAAATAAAACAACACGTATATCTTTGAAGCTTCAGTATATATCAAGAAAAGAATGCCAGATCACGGTAAAAGATCTGGGATTTGGCGAGATGTTCCCGTCAAGCGGAAAAGTTTGGGAAGAGATTGTACAGTGGTAAGGAGGAAGACTTTTGAGCGGATATATTTTATGCCAGACGAAAAAAGCAGATTCGCCGTATTTTATCGAAAATATCAGTACGAATATCTACACTCTGGAGGAACTGTGCTATTATCTGTATCACAATCTCTATCTGATAGATGAAACGATCATTAATAAGGAGCTTTGTGACTGGATCCAGAATGAACTGAATCTTGGACGTCTTGCGGCTAAGCTGAGGACAGTTATTGGGAAATTCAGCAGTGCAGAAGATATCCTTTATCCTGTGTTTAAGGAAATTAATTATCTGACATATGAAGAATTGAAAGTTTTGAATGGAAGAATCCAGAGACTGGATCGGGAATCCCTTCCTGTACGGGAAAAACAAAAAGGAGATGCCCTGATGGAAAACGGTATGTATGTACATGCCATACAGGTGTATCAGAAGCTTCTGGAAAGGGATGATCTGAATACTTTCAGAGATGGACTGGAGGAAAGTATCTGTCATAATCTGGGATGTGCATACAGTTATCTTTTTCAGATGGAAAAGGCATTGGAATATTTTGAGAAGGCATATGAAGCAGGGCATGAAAGGAAGCGTCTGAAAACATATCTTCTGGCTGTATATAACATACGCAGCAGGGATATATATATAAATACAGCGGCTCAGATGGGCGCAGATAAGGAGCTTTTGGAGGAAATAGAAGAGGACCTTGTAAAACTGGATTCACAGCCCCCTTCTATGACAGACGAGAAAACTTCAGACCTTCTTCTGGAAAAGCTTACAGAAAAATATCACAGAGCTACAGGTTCGTGAAAAATCAACAAAATAGTAGACGAATCCGCTGTAATCTGGTAAACTAAAGTTATATTTGGGGAAAGTCGAAAGCCCTTCCCCGTGAAAGATTAGGAGGAATTTATCATGTTAGTAAACGCGTCAGAAATGCTGAAAAAAGCGAAAGCAGGTCATTATGCAGTAGGACAGTTTAATATCAACAACCTTGAGTGGACAAAGGCTATTCTGCTGACAGCACAGGAGAACAATTCTCCGGTCATCCTTGGTGTTTCCGAAGGTGCAGGAAAATACATGGCTGGATACAAGACCGTTGTAGGTATGGTAAAAGGAATGATCGAGGAGCTGAATATCACAGTTCCTGTTGCCCTTCATCTGGATCACGGCAGCTATGAAGGATGCCTGAAATGCGTAGAAGCAGGATTTACTTCTATCATGTTTGACGGTTCTCATTATCCGATTGAAGAGAACGTAGAAAAAACAAAAGAACTGGTTAAAATCGTAGCAGACCATGGAATGTCTCTGGAGGCAGAGGTTGGTTCTATCGGCGGTGAAGAAGACGGCGTTGTAGGTATGGGTGAATGTGCAGATCCTAAGGAATGCAAGATGATCGCAGATCTTGGCATTGATTTCCTTGCAGCAGGAATCGGTAATATTCACGGAAAATATCCGGAAAACTGGGCTGGATTAAGCTTTGAGACTCTGGATGCTATCCAGCAGCTTACCGGAGATATGCCTCTGGTACTTCATGGAGGTACAGGTATTCCGGCTGACATGATCAAGAAAGCAATTGACCTTGGTGTTTCCAAGATCAATGTAAACACAGAGTGCCAGCTTTCCTTTGCAGAAGCTACACGTCAGTATATCGAAGCAGGAAAAGACCAGCAGGGCAAGGGTTATGACCCACGTAAACTTCTGGCTCCTGGATTCGAGGCAATCAAGGCTACTGTAAAAGAAAAAATGGAACTTTTCGGATCTATTGACAAAGCCTGAGATCAACAGAGCAGAGCGTAATTTTATTGAAGATCAATGACGGAACACCGGGAATGCTGTGCGCAGCGTTCCCGGTGTTTTTGACAGAAGAGATTTCTGTATAAAAATATACCGCAGAAGGGGAGACTTGCATGGAAAACCTGTTCGTGGTAAGATGGCTTTATGAAAAAAAAGAATGATATTATTTTAATGGATTTTACAGGAACATATAAGGAACAGCAGTTTTATGAGAAGGAAAGCGTTTCCTGGGTAAATGTGCAGGAGCTTTCCGGCTGTAACTGTTATTGTGACAATGAGGCACAGGAAACACTGGAGAATCTTATCAGAGAGTATCCGGCAAGGGGAATACACTTTTTGGATTCCGGAAACTATCATTATGTAAGCCTGCTGTGGCTGAAAAAGATTCAGGAGCCTTTTTGTCTTCTTTTATTTGACAATCATACAGACATGCAGCCTCCGGCTTTTGGAGGACTGTTATCCTGTGGAGGATGGGCGGCTGAGGCTCTTAACACGCTTCCTTTTCTCCGTGAACTGATCCTGGCAGGACCGGATCAGGAATCTTTTGACCAGACGGAAGCTGTTTCAGGCAAGCAGATCCGCTTTCTTTCAAGAGAACGTCTCAGAACAGAAAAAAAAGAGACTCTGCTTCACTTTTTCCAAAATCTGCCGGATGGACTGCCTGTCTATATTTCTGTAGACAAGGATGTGCTGTGTCCGGAGGATGCTTCTACAGACTGGAGTCAGGGAGATATGAAGCTGGTGGATCTGGAGGAATATCTGGGGGAGGTTTTGGGCAGAAGAAGAATTCTGGGAATAGATGTGTGCGGAGAATGCGCTTCTTCAGGAAATCTATGGCTGAATGATCTGGGAAATAAAAAACTGCTTACAATATGGAAAGACTGGAGGGATTCCCATGAAAAATGAACTTCTTAGGATCGGGCCGTTTACCTTATATGGCTATGGGCTTATGATCGCCATAGGAGTACTGGCCGGATGGGGAACTGCGGAATACCGGGCACGAAAACTCAAAGCAGATGCGGAACATGTGTTTTTTCTTTTGCTGTGGTGTCTTCTGGGAGGATTTCTGGGAGCAAAAATTCTGTTCTGGATCACAGAATGGAAGGAGATAGTATCAGACCCGGCATTTATCTTATGGACAATGTCAGATGGATTTGTTGTTTATGGAGGTATTCTGGGAGGGATTTTTGCCGGCTGGCTGTACTGTCATATAAAGAAAATCTGTTTTCTGGAATATTTTGACCTTATGATGCCTTCGGTAGCTCTGGCCCAGGGATTTGGGCGTATTGGCTGTTTTCTGGCCGGCTGCTGTTACGGAAAAGAAACAGAGGGATGGCTTTCTGTTACATTTCATAATTCGGATTTTGCACCAAATGACATAGCGCTTGTGCCTACACAGATCTATTCAAGCATTCTTGATTTCGTACATTTTGCTGTGCTTCTTTATATTGCCCGACATAAAAAATCAGATGGGCAGGTAGCTGCATTCTATATGATATTTTATAGCATTGGACGATTTTGCCTTGAATTTTTCAGAGGAGATCTGATACGGGGAAGTGTGGGGATTTTATCTACTTCTCAGTTTATCAGTATTTTTATTTTTGCAGCCGGAATTCTGCTTCTTATAAGTGTTTCCGGAAAAAGAAAATAATAAAGTAAGAAAGACCAGACTGTACGTTTTTCGTATGGATCTGGTTTTTTATATGGAAAATACGGACAGTGCAGATAGAAGACTGTCGAAAAGTTTTACTTGACAATAAGGAAAATATATAATAGCATGTAAGAAGAAAACACGAACATAGGTTTGGAACTTTTGGAATAAGAAATTAAGGAGAAACTGCAGGATGGTAAATGAAGAAAAGCAGAAAGCGCTGGAAGCAGCGCTGGGACATATTGAAAAACAGTACGGAAAAGGCTCTGTAATGAAGCTTGGCGAATCAGGAGCACATATGCATGTAGAAGCAGTTCCTACAGGATCTTTAGGACTGGATATTGCCCTTGGAGTAGGAGGCGTGCCTAAGGGACGTATTGTTGAAATCTATGGTCCGGAATCCAGCGGTAAGACAACCGTTGCCCTCCATATGGTGGCTGAAGTTCAGAAAAGGGGCGGAATAGCAGGATTTATTGATGCAGAGCATGCTTTGGATCCTGTTTATGCTAAAAATATTGGTGTAGACATTGATAATCTTTATATTTCACAGCCTGATAATGGAGAGCAGGCACTGGAAATTACAGAAACAATGGTGCGCTCTGGTGCAGTAGATATCGTGATCGTAGACTCTGTGGCTGCACTTGTACCTAAAGCAGAAATTGAAGGAGAGATGGGAGACAGCCATGTAGGACTTCATGCACGACTGATGTCCCAGGCACTGCGTAAGCTTACGGCAGTGATCAGCAGATCCAACTGCGTGGTTATTTTTATCAATCAGCTTCGTGAAAAAGTAGGTGTGATGTTTGGAAACCCGGAAACCACAACCGGCGGCAGGGCTTTGAAATTCTATGCATCGGTACGTCTTGATGTAAGAAGAGGAGAGACTCTGAAACAGGGCGGAGACATGGTAGGCAGTCATACCAAGGTAAAGGTTGTAAAAAATAAAGTTGCGCCTCCATTTAAGCAGGCAGAGTTTGATATCATGTTTGGCACAGGAATTTCCAGAGAGGGAGAAATTCTGGATCTGGCAGCAGAATGTTCCGTAGTCAATAAAAGCGGAGCATGGTATTCTTATAAAGGTGAAAAAATAGGTCAGGGACGTGAAAATGTTAAGGTATTCCTTAAAGATCATCCGGAGATCTGTGAGGAAATTGAAAAACAGGTAAGGATCTTCTATCACCTTCTTCCTGAGGATGAAGCGCAGGAACTGGAACAAAAGACAGAAAATTCTTCTGAAAAAGAGGATGACCTTTTATAAAATATGACCATGATGGAAATACAGGAAGAACAGAGACAGGCGCGCAGAAAAGCTATGAAGCTTCTGGAGCGAATGGACCGAACGGAGAAGGGACTTACAGAACGTCTGGAGCAGGCAGGATTTTCCGGGGAAGCAGTAAAGGATGCGGTTGAATATGTAAAAGATTACGGATATATCAACGATGAGCGTTATGCGGTAAATTTTATTACATGCCGTATCCATGAAAAAAGCAGACAGAAGATATTTCAGGAGCTGTATTCCCGGGGAATCAGCAGAGATATGGCGGAATCAGCCTGGAATACAGCCTGTGAAATAGAAACTCCGGATGAGCGCCGGCTTTTGAAACGAACTGTAGAGAAACGTTGTGCGGCAGGATCAGAATTAGATGAGAAAGAGATGAGACGCCTTTACGGATTTCTTTCCAGAAGAGGATTTCGTGCCGGAGAGATTTCTTCCGTACTGGAGGAAATGGAAATTACCTTTTGTAAAAATTATGGCAACAAATAGGTAGAAAAACTTGACAGATTTCTCAAAAACAGCTAAACTTGTATTGTTGTATTTGTACAATGAAAACTAAATAAGGAGGTGCTCCTGTGACAACTATCATTATAAGTGTAATTGTCGCTGTAGTGGTCGCACTGCTTATTGCGGTTCCTCTTACTTGCAAGTTGGCTGTCGAGAATAAGGCAAAGAAAGATGCCGAGGTTGTCGGCACAGCAGAAGACAGAGCAAGAAGCATCATAGATGAAGCTTTAAAAACTGCTGAAACGAAAAAAAGAGAAGCTTTATTGGAAGTGAAGGAAGAATCTCTCCGCACTAAAAACGAACTGGAGAAAGAAACCAAGGAACGCAGAAATGAGCTGCAGAAATACGAGAGACGTGTTTTATCAAAGGAAGAATCTGTAGATAAAAAAGCGGATATCGTAGAGAAACGTGAGACTGAATGCACAGCAAAAGCTGCTGAATTGCAGAAGAGAGAAAAGAAAGTAGAAGAGCTTGAACAGAAGGGAGTACAGGAACTGGAAAGAATTTCCGGTCTGACCTCCGAACAGGCAAAAGACGAACTGCTGAAAACTGTAGAAGATGATGTTAAGGTGGATGTGGCAAGACTCTATAAAGAGCTTGAGAATCGTGCCAAGGAAGAAGCAGGAAAGAAAGCAAAGGAATATGTTGTTAATGCCATTCAGAAATGTGCGGTAGATCATGTGTCAGAAACAACAATCTCTGTTGTACAGCTGCCAAGTGATGAAATGAAAGGCCGAATCATTGGAAGAGAAGGCCGAAATATCCGTACATTGGAGACCCTGACAGGTGTTGATCTGATTATCGACGATACTCCTGAAGCTGTTGTTCTTTCCGCATTTGATCCGATTCGAAGAGAAGTGGCAAGAGTTGCTCTTGAGAAGCTGATTGTAGATGGGCGTATCCATCCGGCGAGAATTGAAGAAATGGTGGAGAAAGCGCAGAAGGAAGTGGAAGCACAGATTCGTGAAGATGGTGAAAATGCTGCTATGGATGTTGGTGTGCATGGAATCCATCCGGAATTACTGAAGCTTCTGGGCCGTATGAAATTCCGTTCCAGCTATGGACAGAATGCTTTGAAGCATTCTATTGAAGTTGCACAGCTTTCCGGAATTATTGCTGGTGAAGTTGGTGTAGATGTTCGTATGGCAAAACGTGCAGGTCTTCTTCATGACATCGGTAAATCTATTGATCACGAGGTAGAAGGTTCTCATATTCAGATTGGTGTAGATCTTTGCAAGAAATATAAAGAATCTGCAGTTGTGATCAATACAGTAGCATCCCACCATGGCGATGTTGAGCCCGAATCTCTTGTTGCATGTATTGTACAGGCGGCAGATGCAATTTCCGCTGCAAGACCAGGCGCAAGAAGAGAGACGCTGGAGACATATACCAACAGGCTGAAACAGTTGGAAGACATCACCAACGAATTTAAAGGTGTGGATAAGTCATTTGCTATTCAGGCAGGCAGGGAAATCCGTGTTATGGTAGTACCGGAACATGTGACAGATGCTGATATGGTTCTGCTGGCAAGAGATATTGCAAAACAGATTGAAGCTGAACTGGAATATCCAGGACAGATTAAAGTTAATGTTATCCGTGAGAGCAGAGCTGTAGATTATGCAAAATAATTCTGGCAGATGATATACTGCAAAAAGTTCTTTTTATGAAGTATATAAGCCGTGTGAAAGAAATTTCACACGGCTTTTTGCGTGGTGTAAATAAAAAGTCTGTTGGCGGCAGACATATTTTTACTGCTGGATCAGTAAAATGGTACAGGGTGAGAGAATGAAAAAAAAGCTGGGATTATATAAAAAGGGAAATCTTCCAGTATATGGTCTTTTTCTGATCGGTTTTTTGGCAGGTGTGATTTTACCTAATCTGGCCTGGAAATATGACTGGAGCCAAAAAACAGCTGCGTCCATTTATCTTTTGACATCTTTTGCAGATAAAAATCTGGAAAAGCAAAAGTATATGCTTCATGTTTTAAGATTAAGAGGAAGTCAGTTTTTGATACCGGTATTTTGCGGTCTTTCTGTATTCGGGATAACATTTTCAGTGGTAGAAATCGTGCTCATAGGTTTCCAGACAGGCTTTCTTATGACAGCATCTATTCTTCAATTTGGCCTTCAGGGGGGAATTATAGGGATAGGGGCAATGTTTCCCCAGTACATTCTTTATTTTCCGTGTTATTTTTATCTTATGAAAATGGTTTATGAGCAATCTGCGGAAATATGGAAAAATCATGGATTATTTCCTACAGAAATTTCGAGATATTTTGTTAAAATCCTTTTGTGCGGAGTCCTGTATGCTGGAGGAATAGTTCTTGAAATATGGTGTAATCCTCCGGTAATGGAGATTTTAATGAAAAGCCTGAATATCTTTGGAACAGCTGATATTTCATAACAGAAAAGGACTTTGATTTGAGGGAAATACAGTGTATAATATTGCACATATCATAAGAAAAAATCACATCAGAGACTTAGAAGATAGGTCCTGAATAAAAAGGAAGTAGAAGAATGGAATACTTAATCAACCAGTTTATAGAATACCTGCACCGGGAGAAAAATACTTCCGGAAACACAGTACTTTCTTACAGACGGGACTTAAAAAAGATGGCTGTATATTTCGAAGAGGCAGGACTTAAAAATATAGAAGAGGTAACAGAAGCAGATCTTAAAAGTTACTTAAGCGATATGAAAAAAGCAGAGTTTGCACCATCTACAATATCCAGGAATACCGCATCTATACGAGCTTTTTTTCACTATTTATTTAAGAAAGGGATGATTTATGAAGATCCCTCAGAGGGATTAAAAGCGCCAAAGATCCAGAAAAAGGCACCGGAATTTCTTACAGTAGAGGAAGTTGACCGTCTGCTCAGGCAGCCAAATCCAGAAACCGGAAAAGGTATGCGGGATAAAGCAATGCTGGAACTGCTTTATGCAACAGGGATGCGTGTCAGTGAACTGCTGAACCTTCAGACAGAAGATGTGAATCTTAGTTTTGGATATGTAATCTGCCATGACAGTGAAAAGGAGAGAGTACTTCCTATTGGAAATGTGAGTAAAGATGCACTTGCAGTATATATGGACAAAGCAAGAGGATTTTTTGTGAAAGATACAAAAGAAACGACATTGTTTACAAACTGTTCAGGAAAAGCCATGAGCAGGCAGGGATTTTGGAAAGTACTGAAAGGATATGCAGAAGCGGCGGGAATTCACAGGGATATCACCCCTCACACGCTTCGCCACTCATTTGCGGTTCATATGCTGCAGAACGGGGCAGATATTAAAAGCGTACAGGAAATGTTAGGTCACTCAGATATTTCTTCTACTCAAATCTATTTGGGGCTGGATCCTGTAAAAATGAGAGATGTTTATATGAAGGCACATCCAAGAAGTTAAAGAGACAGGTTTTTTGGGGCTGACAATGGAGAAAGTTAAATGTTCCGCAGATATGAAACCGGATGCAGAATGATCTGGCAGTCTGCATCCGGTTTATGAGACAAAATAAATTTTTAGCTGACAGCCTGGGAATTCTGAAAAGACAATCATCAGTCTGCTGTTATCAGCACATTTCAGCAATGGTGTAAAGCAGTTTTTCGGATTCATCCCATCCAAGACAGGCATCTGTAATAGATTTTCCGTAGATATGTTCTTTTCCGATTTTCTGGTTTCCCGGTTCGATATAACTTTCAATCATAAGACCTTTTACCAGTGTTTTCAGTTCAGGATCTACCAGACGGCTGTGCAGAACCTCTTTGGCAATACGAATCTGCTGTTCGTACTGTTTGTTAGAATTGGAATGGTTGGTATCCACGATCACGGCAGGATTTGTTAAATCTTTTTCCTGATATTTTTCCCAGAGAAGTTTCAGATCTTCGTAGTGATAGTTGGGAATCGCCTCTCCATGCTTGTTTACCGCTCCTCTCAGAATCGTATGGGCAAGAGGATTCCCGGTTGTTTCTACTTCCCATCCTCTGTAAATGAAACGATGAGATCCCTGAGCTGCAGTGACGGAATTCAGCATTACACTGAAGTCTCCGCTGGTAGGATTTTTCATTCCGGCCGGAACATCCATACCGCTGACTGTGAGACGGTGCTGCTGATCTTCTACAGAACGCGCACCTACAGCAACATAGGAAAGAAGATCCGAAAGATAACGGTAATTTTCCGGATAAAGCATTTCATCGGCACAGGTAAAGCCGCTTTCCTGGATGGCGTGGATGTGCATTTTACGGATAGCCACCAGTCCTGCCAGCATATTTGGCTTTTTCTCAGGATCCGGCTGATGCACCATACCCTTATAGCCCTCGCCGGTAGTGCGGGGTTTATTTGTGTAAACTCTTGGGATGATCAGTACTTTGTCAGCAATTTTATCCTGAACTTTTCGCAGTCTTAAAAGATAATCAATTACGGCATCTTCATTGTCTGCAGAGCAGGGACCGATTATAGCAAGAAATTTATCGGATTTCCCGGTAAATACATCACGGATCTCCTGATCTCTTTTTTCTTTTAACGCCTGTATGGAAGCATCAACAGGATATTCTCCGCGTATATCTTCCGGTGTAGGCAGTTTCTTGATAAATGAAAAACTCATAATTTCCTCCTCGCGTCCATGTGTTTGGACATACAGGTACTCTCTTGAGAGTTTCCTCTTCGCGTCCGTGTGTTTGGACAGATGATATTTCTCTGTTATGATTATAAACGATTCTTGTTTTATTGTCGATAGAGAATCTGTATGTGCAGATACTTATTTGTTTACTGATCATATGACCGCTGTTGAGAACGGAATGAACAGAACCCTTATGTGCTGCTGTACAGAGCAAAAATGTGAAGGCAGGTGAGAAGAATCTCACTTATCAGGATTCCGTAAAGGTATCCTTTGATTCCTATTACAGGAATAAGAAGCAGCACAAAAGAAATTCGTATAAGAATTCCTGCCGTATTGTGAATCAGAGAACGGGTAGTACGTCCAAGTCCATGCAGAATACTGGTCAGTGCGGTATTTGCATAAAGAAAAGGGCAAATAAAAGACAGTGTGCGGATATAAAGTCCTGCGGAAGGAGTTTTAAATAGAAAAATCCCAAGAAATGGACCAAGGAGAAAGAAAAATGCCGTACAAAAAATCCCCAGAGCCATACAGCCTGTACAGGCTTTTAAAGCTGTGCTTCGGATTTTTTCTTTGCAGTCAAGAGCCTGCATTTCCGCTATGGAAGGCATCAGCATAAGAGAAGCAGAATTTGTTACGGCAGATGGAAATAGAATCAGAGGAAGCGCCATTCCTGTAAAAATGCCGTATATTTTCAGAGAATCAGGACCGGACAGACCATAGGCCTGAAGCTGCTGCGGAATCAGGATCACTTCTATGCTTCCAAGGAGAGTCAGAAGTATCCGGTTCAATGTCAGGGGGAGAGAGGTGTGGAAAATTTCCCGCCCAAAAGACAAGGGAGTAAAAAAGGATATTTTCTTACCGGAAAAATGTAGTCCAATAAGAAGAAGGCCTGCTGCTGCAGAAAAAATTTCAGAAATAAGAGAGCCGCCTACAGCAATGGCTGCAGTGACAGAAATATTTTTTGAAAGAAAGATCTGAAACAGAACCCAGGAGGAGCTTACTCGGATGATCTGCTCCATAAGCTGGAGACCGGAGGGAACTCCGGTTTTTTTTTCTGCAAAATAATAGCTGTTTATACAGGAATGAAGAGCAATCAGAGGAAACTGAAAAGAAAGAATCTTAATCAGAGATTCAGTAAGGGGTTCCTTCAAAATCTGCACAGCAAAAAAAGAGGCATTGGAATATAGAATCCATGCAGCAAACAGGGAAAGTGAGAAAGACATAAATGTTCCGGTACAGAATATTTTTCGTGCATCAGACTCTTTTTTCAAGGCTAATCGGGAGGCGATGAGACGGGAAAGGGATGTCTGGATGCCGGAAACGGTAAATGCCAGTACCAGATTTTGTAAAGGCATGATCAGCTGATAAAGTCCCAGTCCCTGTGCACCGATTGTATGAGAAAGGAATATCCTATAGAAGAACCCTATGACCCGGCTGATAAGCCCGGCACACGTCAGGATAAAGGTTCCCTTTAAAAAATTTTGTTTTGACATATAAGATCCTGGATGTTTTTTGTTAGTATATGCAAAAAATAGCCTTGACAGAACGTCCGCTATCTGTTACTGTAATTACAGTAATTCCGACAAAAATACTGGGAATTAAAAAGAGGTGAACAGATGAAGCTGTCAACGAGAGCGATTTATGGGCTTCGCGCTATGATAGACCTGGGTGTGTTTAGTCAGACAGAGGCTGTTTCAATACAGAGTATTGCCGGAAGACAGAATATTTCTGTCAGCTATCTGGAACAACTGATGGGAAAACTGAAGCGGGCAGGACTTGTGGAAAGCACTCGCGGCGCCTGCGGCGGATATCGTCTGGGACGTCCGGCAGAGGATATATCGGTAGGAGATATCCTGCGTGTTCTGGAAGGCGGTCTGGATGCAGCCCAGTGTGCAGGAACCTCATCAGAAGAAACCTGTGAGACAAAAGATATCTGTGTTGCGAAGTTTGTGTGGAAACGGATCAATGACAGTATTACACAGGCTGTAGACACTTTGATGCTGGATCAGCTGATAGAAGAGAGCAGAAAAAAACAGGAAGAGAGAATGTAATACATTTTATCATAGCAGGAGGATAAGAATTATGAATAAATTGATTTATCTGGATAATGCAGCTACCACAAAAACAGCTCCTGAGGTTGTAGATGCCATGCTGCCTTATTTTACAGAATATTATGGAAATCCATCCAGTGTATATGATTTTGCAGCGGAGTCAAAAGCGGCAGTAACAAAAGCAAGACACCGTATTGCAGAAGTGCTGAACGCCAAAACAGAGGAAATTTATTTTACTGCAGGTGGATCAGAAGCCGACAACTGGGCGCTGAAAGCAGCGTTTGAGGCATATAAGGGTAAGGGTAATCACATAATTACAACAAAGATAGAACACCATGCTATTCTTCATACATGTGAATATCTGGAAAAGGTAAGAGGGGCAAAGATCACTTATCTTGATGTAGATGAAAACGGAATCGTACGTCTGGAAGATCTGGAAAAAGCAATCACACCGGAAACCATCCTGATTTCTGTGATGTTTGCAAATAACGAAATTGGTTCCATCCAGCCGATCAAAGAAATTGGAATGATTGCCAGAGAGCATGGGATACTTTTCCATACAGATGCGGTTCAGGCTTTCTGTCAGCTGCCGATAGACGTAGATGAATGCAATATTGATATGCTCAGCTCCAGTGCACATAAAATCAACGGACCGAAAGGAATCGGCTTCCTTTATATCCGTAAGGGGGTAAAAATCCGTTCTTTCGTCCATGGAGGAGCACAGGAAAGAAAACGCCGTGCAGGAACTGAAAATGTTCCGGGTATCGTCGGCTATGGGGCTGCTGCGGACCGTGCGGCAAAAACTATGGAGGACCGTGCGAAAAAAGAAATAGAACTGAGAGATTATCTGATCGGCAGGATCACATCAGAAATTCCTTATGTGAAACTGAACGGAGATCCGGTAAAACGTCTTCCAAATAACGTAAATGTGAGTTTTCGCTTTATTGAGGGAGAATCTCTGCTGCTGATGCTGGATGGATGTGGAATCTGCGGCTCCAGCGGATCAGCATGTACATCAGGTTCTCTGGATCCTTCTCATGTTCTTCTGGCAATTGGCCTGCCTCATGAGATTGCCCATGGTTCTTTAAGATTGTCACTCAGCGAGGAGACTACGAAAGAAGAACTGGATTATACAGTAGATAAGCTGAAAGAAATTGTCCAGAATCTGAGGAATATGTCTCCGCTTTATGAGGATTTTGTAAAAAAACAGAAATAACTCCCGTACCTGAATGGAAAATAAAGGATGGGAATCCACAGGAAATATGATATTTGTGCGAAAATACAGGAGGAAGTAAATTATGTACAGCGAAAAAGTAATGGATCATTTTCAGCATCCCAGAAATGTAGGAGAGATTGAAGATGCAAGCGGAGTAGGAACAGTAGGAAATGCAAAATGTGGAGATATCATGAGAATTTTCCTTGATATTGATGATGAGACGCATGTGATCAAAGACTGTAAATTTAAAACTTTCGGATGTGGTGCGGCAGTGGCTACAAGCAGTATGGCAACTGAGCTTGTGATCGGAAAAACTATTGAAGAGGCTATGAAGGTTACTAATAAGGCAGTTATGGAAGCGCTTGACGGACTTCCGCCAGTGAAGGTACACTGCTCACTTCTGGCTGAAGAAGCAATCCATGCAGCTTTATGGGATTATGCCCAGAAGAATCATATTGAAATTGAGGGACTTTCCAAACCAAAGTCTGATATTCACGAAGACGAAGAAGAAATCGAAGAAGAATATTAATAATTAAAAAGGCTGCACAGGCGCTTTCCGGTATAACTGCAAGAAAATACCGGAAGCTTCTGCCGCAGCCTTATTGTGCTTATTAGAAAATGCATTGTGAGGTGGAAGCTTGACTGGACTTACAGATGAACAGGTAAAAGAGCGGATTGAAGCCGGACAGGTAAATGCTGACGAGAATCCAAATACCAGAACATATAAACAGATCATTAAAGAAAACACACTGACATTTTTTAACTTCCTGAACCTGGTGCTGCTTGTACTGGTTCTTATGGTAGGATCATTTAAAAATGCTTTTTTTGTATGTATCATAATTATCAACACACTGATCGGTATTGCGCAGGAGATCCGGGCAAAAAAAACAATTGATAAACTGGCAATTCTGACTGCAAAAAAATCTGTCGTGATCCGAGAGGGGAAAAAGTGGACGGTTCCTACGGAGGAACTTGTTATGGACGACCTGGTCTGTCTGAAGACAGGGGATCAGGTTCCGGCAGATGCAAAGATACTGGAAGGCAGTCTGGAGGTAAATGAATCTCTGCTGACAGGTGAATCAGATAACCTTCCTAAAAATAAGGGAGATGAACTGTTTTCCGGAAGCTTTGTAACGGCAGGAGAGGCCTGCTGCCAGATCATTCATGTAGGAAAGGATAATTATGCTTCCCAGATCACCAGTGAGGCAAAGGAGTTTAAACGTCATAATTCTGAACTGCGGAATTCTTTAAATGCCATACTGAAGGTGATCAGTATTATTATTGTTCCATTGGGAGCGCTGCTTTTTTATAAGCAGTATTATATGGTGGGAGTCAGCTTCCGCGATTCTATTGTAAGTATGGTGGCCGGTGTTCTGGGAATGATTCCTGAGGGTCTCGTGCTTCTTACCAGTGTGGCTCTGACTTTGGGAGCCCTTGTACTTGCAAATAAAAAGACATTAGTGCAGGAGCTTTACTGTATTGAAACATTAGCAAGAGTGGATACACTTTGTCTGGACAAGACAGGTACGATCACAGAAGGCAGTATGCGTGTAGAACGCGTTGAACCTTTTTCATTGAGCATGGATAAGGAAACAGACAGTACAGAAACGACAGATGACAGGGAAACATCCGGTGAAAGAACAGCAGATGACAGAGAGCCGGAGGATTCTCAGACAATAACTGAGCAGAATACGTCCACAGAAAAGATGAAAGAAATCGAGCGTATCATGTGCAGTATGATGAGCGTGCTTCGGGACGAAAATGCAACCGCCAATGCCCTTAGAAGGCGTTTTCCAGCAAAGGCATCTATGGAATGCGATCATGTGATACCGTTTTCGTCTGACAGAAAATACAGCGGCGCCGTATTCCATGAGGAAGGAACGTATCTGATGGGAGCTGCCCAGTTCCTTTTTCCGGAGGAGAACAGGAAGCTTACAGAATATGCTCAGAAGTATGCGGAAGAAGGGCTTCGTGTTCTTGTACTGGCTCATAGTACAGAAAAAACTGAAGAAACTGAGCTTCCGGCAGGGCTGCAACCAATAGCACTGCTTCTTCTTACGGACGTGATCCGTGAAGAAGCACCGGATACACTGAAGTTCTTTGACAGTCAGGAAGTAGATCTGAAAGTGATCTCCGGTGATGATCCGGTAACTGTTGCAGCAATTGCCAGACGTGCAGGATTGAAAAATGCAGACCGTTATGTAGATGCGACTACTTTGGAAACAGAGGAGGATATACAGAAGGCGGTAGCTGATTACAGTGTGTTTGGACGTGTAACTCCTCAGCAGAAAAAACAAATGGTACAGGCTTTGAAACGTCAGGGGCATACAGTTGCCATGACAGGAGACGGTGTAAATGATGTTTTAGCGTTGAAGGAAGCAGACTGCAGCATTGCTATGGCACAGGGCAGCGACGCGGCCAAGAATATTGCAAATGTTGTGCTTCTGGATTCCAATTTTGCATCGATGCCTCATATTGTCAACCAGGGGCGGCGTGTGGTAAATAATATCCGTACCGCAGCGTCCATGTTCCTGATCAAGACCATGTTTTCAGTTATGCTGTCACTGCTGACTATCTTTTTTGGAAATGCATATCCTTTTGAGCCCATTCAGATGTCTCTGATCAGCGCCTGTGCGGTGGGAATTCCAACTTTCCTTCTTGCTCAGGAAAACAATTACGATAAAATTGATCATACATTTTTGAGACATGTATTTTTAAATGCATTTCCGGCAGCCATTACTATCAGCTCCTGTGTGTTTACGATTATGCTGGTATGTCAGAATGTATATCACTCCAATGATATGCTGAATACAGCCTGTGTTCTTGTGACCGGATGGAATTATATGGCAGCTTTAAAGACTGTGTATGCGCCTTTGAACCGCTACCGAAAGGTAATTATTTATGGGATGCAGTTTATTTTCTTTGCTGCAGCCGTAATCTTCCAGAAGTTGCTGGCGCTTGGCTCACTGGACTTTGGGATGATCATTCTGGTATTTATCCTGATGACCTTTGCACCGGTTCTGATCGATGTGATCACCGGATGGATCCGGGATATTTTTGCACGTTCTCTGGATAAAGAAAAACCGGGACCAGTTACTTCTTTTATGACAAGACTGCTGAACGGCAAAGATGTATAAAATAAAGATTCCGATTGAACAGTTGTTTCAGGAATCTGTGATTAAAAACGATTATTCCAAAGCAGACAGCGAGCAGAGAAAGGTGGAAATGAATATGAAAAAGACAGTAGATGCAATAGGAGATGTATGTCCGATCCCTGTAGTAAAAACAAAGAAAGTTATAGAAGAGCTGAAGGCACAGGGTGGTACAGTAGAAACATTGTAGACAATGAGATCGCTGTACAGAATCTGACAAAACTGGGAAAGAGCAGCGGATATACAGTGATTTCAGAAAAACTGGAGGAAAAGAAATTTCGTGTTGAAATCCAGGTAACTACAGGAGAAGGCGTGGAGACTCAGAAGCAGGAAATTTCCTGTATCCCGGATGGGAGACGTCAGAATACGGTAGTGGTGATTTCGTCAGAATGTATGGGAGAAGGAAATCCGGAGCTTGGAACAGCGCTGATGAAAAGCTACATCTATGCACTTTCTCAGCAGGATCAGCTTCCTTCCACGATTCTGTTTTACAATGGCGGTGTGAAACTGGCCTGTAAGGATGCTCCTACACTGGATGATTTGAAGAGTCTGGAGGCTCAGGGTGTGGAAATCCTTGCATGCGGAACCTGTCTGAACTTTTATGGTCTTTCAGAAAAACTCCAGGTGGGAACAGTGACGAATATGTATGTGATCGCTGAAAAAATGGGTCAGGCATCTCTGATCATCAAGCCATGATAAGAAAAAAATTTCCCTGTGCGGTACTGACTTTTTCCACAACAACAGCAGCCATGTCCATGGAAAAAAAGTGTGGGGATTATAAAATTCCGGGACGGCTGATCCCGGTTCCAAGAGAGATCACTGCAGGCTGCGGACTTGCCTGGAAAATGACAGCAGAAGATTATGAAGCATATAAGCAGAAAATAGAAAGACTGAACCTCACAGTGGAACAGATAGTTTTCATGGAATTATAAAATATGGAAACATATGATCAAGGATTATATTGGAGAGGAGCTGCACTTTGCAGCAGAAACATATAGAACAGAGGAGAAGCGTTATGATTTATTTTGATAATGCAGCCACAACCATGCATAAGCCGGAAACGGTGATCCATGCAGTGGCGCAGGCTATGAATTCTCTGGGTAATGCAGGAAGGGGCGCCCATGAGGCGTCCCTTGATGCTTCTCGGAATATTTACGGGGTTCGGGAACGGATCTCAGAGTTTTTTCATGGAGAGGATCCTTCCAGAATTGCATTTACCTCAAATTCTACAGAAAGTCTGAATACGGCGATTAAGGGAATACTGGATCCGGGAGATCATGTGGTCACTACGGTTCTGGAACACAATTCTGTCCTTCGTCCGCTGTATGAAATGCAGGAAAAGGGCGTGGAAGTGACGATTCTGCCCTGTGACGGGTATGGGATGGTATATCCGGAGGACTTTGCGGCGGCAGTCCGTCCGAATACCAAAGCCTTTATCTGTACCCATGGATCAAATCTTACAGGGAATGTTATTGATATCAGACAGATAGGAAAAACTGCTAGAGACAGAGGAATCCGGTTTGTTGTGGATGCCTCTCAGACTGCAGGTGTATTCGATATTGATGTGCAGAAGATGAATATTGATATTCTGTGTTTTACCGGTCACAAGGGACTTCTGGGACCACAGGGGACCGGTGGTATGTATGTGAGAACCGGTGTAAATGTCCGTCCTTTGAAATCCGGCGGAAGCGGAGTGAAAACCTTTGAAAAGAAGCATCCTGCACAAATGCCCACTGCTCTGGAGGCAGGGACTCTCAACGGACACGGACTGGCCGGACTGGGGGCTGCGGTTGATTATCTGAATCAAAAGAGAATTACATCTATTCGTAAAAAAGAACAGGAATTGATGGAGAAGTTTTATTTGGGAGTCCGGGATATTCCGGGAGTGAAGGTTTATGGAGATTTTCGCACTATGGAACGCTGTGCAATCGTAACCTTGAATATCAGAGATTATGATTCCGGTGAGGTAGGAGACGCACTGTATATGGATTATGGAATTGCAGCAAGAACAGGAGCGCACTGCGCTCCCCTGATGCATCAGTCACTGGGAACTGCTGAACAGGGGGCGGTACGCTTCAGCTTCAGTCATTTTAATACAGAAGAAGAAATACAGAGAGGCATAGATGCTGTCAGGGAACTGGCAGAATAATCTGCTTTTATTTTTTTCTTAATAACCAGAAGCATCCGAAGGCAGGAATCTGAACACCTCTTGCCTCCATTTCTCTTCCGGAGATCAGATCGGTATACATGCCGTCTTCTTCGTTGATCCATGCAACCTTATCGTATTCGCTGAAATTGTAGATTCCAATGAATTTTTCCTTGTCATTTTCGCGAACCAGGGCAAGGATAGAAGAATCCCAGGTGTCAATAGTGCGGAATGCCACATCGCTGTTAAACACACTGTGCTCTTTTCTTGCTTTTTCCAGCTTGTCAAGAATTGGGAAAAGCTTTCCCTGTACAGTTTCCGGACGATGGCGGTTTTCTGCCAGATCCCAGTTAAAGTTTCCTCTGTGGAGATAACGGGAATCAGCAGCCTTTTCAGGATCGTTTTTATAGGAATAGTCATTCAGCTGTCCGATCTCATCACCGCTGTAGATTACCGGGATGCCTGACTGAGAAAGCATAAATGCATGAAGGGTGATGTCGTAGCGGATGCCTCTTGCAACCCCTTCTTCATTTCCTTCAAAACCAAAACGTTCAATTCCGCAGAGAGAAGCAGTGGTTCCGCACAGCCTTGCATCTCCAAGACGGGGATCGTCATTATAGAGCTCCCCTCGTGCAAAGGAATCCTGATAGCTTCCGGTAAGGAAATCATTCAGATATTTTTTATGAGGGATTTCCTGGATACCAAAGCTTTCAAGGAAATCATAGTCCAGTCCCCAGCCGATGTCATCATGACAGCGGAGATAGTTCTGGAACACATAATCTCTTGGAAGTCCTGCTACAATATCAAGCTGACGGCGGAGCAGGGAAACATCTCTTGTGGCAACAGTATGCCAGGTACTTGCCATTGTGGTCACATTGTAAAGAAGATGGCACTCTGGTTTTTCCACTGTACCGAAGTAAGGAACTACCTTTTCAGGAGCCATAACGACTTCACCCAGAAGAAGGACGCCAGGGCATACGATCTCGCAGATCATACGCATGATACGGACAATGGTATGTACCTGGGGAAGATTGCGGCAGTTGGTGCCAAGCTGTTTCCAGATATAGGGAACCGCATCCAGCCGGACAATATCAACACCCTGATTTGCAAGATAAAGCATATTGAAGATCATTTCATTCAGCACAACAGGATTGCGGTAGTTAAGATCCCACTGGTATGGATAAAAAGTGGTCATGACATGCTTCTGCACATCCTCCAGCCATGTGAAGTTTCCGGGAGCTGTTGTCGGAAAGACCTGAGGACAGGTTTTCTCATACATTTCCGGTACATCATAGGAATCAAAGAAGAAGTAACGGTCCTGATATTCTTTTTCACCCGCACGGGCGCGTTTTGCCCACTGGTGATCCTCAGAAGTATGGTTCATGACAAAATCAAGACACACATTGATTCCCCGTTTATGACATTCGGCAGTTACGTGAGAGAAATCCTCCATGGTTCCCAGCTCTTCCTGAACACTGCGGAAATCTGCTACGGCATAGCCGCCGTCGCTGCGTCCTTTCGGAGAGGCAAGAAGAGGCATCAGATGCAGATAATTTACATTGCATTCCTGAACATAATCCAGTTTGCTTTCAAGTCCTTTTAAAGTTCCGGCGAAAGAGTTTACATACATCATCATTCCGGTAAGATCGTTGCGTTTGTACCATGTGGGGTCTTTTTCGCGGGCAAGATCGGAAGCTTTCAGCTCTGTGTTTCGTGCATCGTAGAAATTTTTCAGTTCATCCAGAAGGTCATTCAGATGCATGGCAACATAAGGATTATCCTGGTAAAGCTCGCAGTAAAGCCATTTCAGTTCATCCAGATGACGGCTGAGGCGTGCCTGATATACGGCTTCCTCTTCCGGACGGGCGGATAATTTAGGAGCATCCACTTTTTTTGTCTCGACCTTAATCGGATCTACCTTTTTTGTTTCAACTTTAACAGGCTCTACTTTTTTAGTTTCGACCTTGATGGGATCTACTTTCTTAGTTTCGACTTTGACGGGCTCAACTTTTTTGGTTTCGACCTTGACGGGATCTACCTTTTTGGTTTCAACTTTAACAGGATCCACTTTCTTAGTTTCGACTTTGACGGGATCCACTTTTTTTGTTTCAACTTTAACAGGCTCCACTTTTTTGGTTTCGACCTTAATCGGCTCTGTCTTTTTTGTCTCTACTCTTGCAGGTTCTGTTTTATCAGATTTTGTATCGGATACCGGAGTGCTTGCTACAGTGAGTGTCTGCTCTGTTTTTGCAGCTGCAGCTGCGGCTTTTTTTTTCTGGAGTCTTTTTTTTGCCATAATAATTTCTCCTTTGCTGTTTAATTTAAATAGGCGTTTGCGAAAC
>NZ_CABVDF010000003.1:0-50146 GCF_902497045.1 uncultured Blautia sp.
AAATTTATGTTATGTTAAAACAAAAAAGGAGCGTCTATTATGCTTGATTTTCGAATGGAAACCTTTCTTAGCGTATGCAGATATATGAATTTTACTCATGCCGCCGAAGCACTGCACCTGACTCAGCCGGCAATTTCCCAGCATATCCGTTATCTGGAACAAAAATATGAGACCCCTTTATTTTACCGCGAAAAAAAGAAGCTCTCTCTGACTCCAGCAGGAGAACTTCTTCTTTCTGCGCTGCAAACCATGCAGAATGATGAAAACACATTAAAAAAACGGATGCAGGAAAGCCTTTCTCAAAAGAAAATCCTGACCTTTGGTGTAACTATGACCGTTGGAGAATATGCCATCCTTCCCTCTCTGTCTGCTTTTATCAAAAATCATCCTGATACGGATCTCCATATCCGCTACGGCAATACACAGACTCTTCTTGCCTGTCTGCAGGAAGGAACCATTGATTTTGCCATTGTAGAAGGTTATTTTAAAGAAGACAGATACGAGGTACGCATTTATAAAGAAGAAGAATATATTGCCGTGGCCTCCAGCCGACATAAATTCTCACAGCCAGTCCGCTTTCTGCGTGATCTGACAAAAGAACGTCTGATCACAAGAGAACCTGGATCCGGAACCAGAGCTGTCCTTTCCCGGACTCTCGCCCTGAAAAATTTATCTGTTCTGGATTTTTCTCATCTTGTGGAAGTAGAAAATATCCATACCATTGTGTCACTTTTATGTGAAGACTGTGGAATCTCCTTCTTATACAAATCCGCAGCAGAACAGGAAATCAGACAGGGTAATCTGTGCCAGATCCCTCTGTCTGATTTTAAGATAACTCATAATTTCAGTTTTCTATGGAATAAAGGAAGCATTTTTTCTGAAGAATATGAAACAATCTTTCAGAAATTAAAATCCGGCAGTCTATAGCTTTTCTATCACTCCATACGAAGCCGTTCTACAATACTGTATTTTTCCAGATTTTTAAAACACAGATAAGGAATCAATACTGCAAATACCAGCAAGATCGGTGTGCATATCATAAGCGGAAATAAGGTAAAATGGAATGTAGTAAAACCGCCTTCTACCATTGCGCGGATACCTATGCCAACTGCTGCCGAACTGATCAGATAAGAAGCCGTCAGGGTAATAGCTGCATAGTAAAGTCCCTCACAGACCAGCATCCGGCAAAGTTGCTTTTTCGTCATACCCACACTCTGGATCATGGCAAATTCCCGTTTCCGCGACACAATTGCCGTTACCATGGAATTGATAAAATTCAGAACGCCTACCAGAGCGATAATAATGCTGATGGCATTTCCCATAACTGCAGAAGAACGTGTTTCTGCCTCATACTGCTCTGCCATAGATTTACGGGAAGTCACCGGAAGGCTGCTGTCCTTTTCTTCCATGTAGGCATCCAGCCATTCCTGCATAGTCTCCACCTGACTGTCCTTTACATTTACAAATAATCTTCGCAAAGTATTTTCCGGCCACTGCGCCCGGAAGGTGTCTGCAGGAATAATAAAATGCATTTCCATAGCAGAAGGCGCTCCCATTTCCGCCGCCCCGTCGTCAACGGGCATCAACGGATATACCACAGCCATAACTTCATAAGATTTTCCTGCTAATTCAATGGCGCTTCCTACAGAGGGAACCGGAAGTGAAGGATACGTCTCATCCTGCTCGATTGCCGGTCCTACTGCCAGAACGTATTTTCCACTGGAAAAAGCTTCCGCATCAAAAGCGCCGTCCATAATATAGGATTCCTTTGTGACTTCCTGAAGCGGTATGCCGTCCATACCAAATACCACTGCACTGGTTTCTCTTGTATCTACCGCCTGGTGAAACGCTTCTGCTCCCGAAGGATTATAGGTACTCCAGTCTGCCAGCATTTCTTCTGTATAAAATCCCTGAAGATTTTTTACAGTCTGTTCGTCCATCTTCCAGGTAAACTGTGCAGAGTACTGATGTCCTGTGGACTCCACACCTTCAAAGGATTCCAGAGTTTCCACCAGAGTTTCGTTTAAGGTATCACCTTTCGGATCATATCCGCCGATATAATCTTCACTGGTCACATCAGAAAGTTCAAAATCCGCGATAGTCAGATTTTCCAGATATTTCTCCATGTCAAAGGCTGCATTTTTTGCATAAAAGCAGCTGAGAAGCACAAGCCCCAGTGTCATAGAACAGATTACCGTAACGGTTCTTTTTTTATTGCGACCCAGATTTGCCCATGCCATGGATGCAAGAGAAGTATTTTCCTTTTTTCTTCTGATTTTTTTACTTCTTCCATCTGCATCACTCATACGGAGTGCTTCCACAGGAGACACCTTTCCCGCCAGTCTTGCCGGGCGCAGACAGGAAATCAGTACCGTAAGCCATGCAAAAACAGCTGATCCAATAAAAATAACCGGATTTACCGATACACTTCCACCGCCTTCCAGGATTCCGGTAAAAGCAGGTACCAATACCATTCCTAACAGCCATCCAAGCAGCAGCCCTGCCGGTATGCCGATCAGACACAATTTATTAGACTGTCCGAAAATCAGCTTTTTAATCTGTTTTGTAGTCATTCCCAGTGTTTTCAGTTTACCGTAAAACTGTACGTCTGCAGTAACACTGATCTGAAAAATATTATATATGATCAGATAGCCTGCAATAAATACCAGGATCATGCCAAGATACATAGGCAGGGTTTCCTGAAGCGCTGTAGCCCCCATCTCCGGGGAATAGGCAAGATTCACATGATAGTTCAGATCCGTAAGTCCGGTATCAGAAAGCACCTTGTCCATAGTCTTTTCAATATTGCGGTCACTGTAAAGCGTAACCTGAGCCATATGCATTCCAAAAACATTTCCATCTGCTATAACATCTTCACTTTCTGCCAGAATATCTTCTGTATAATCTCTGGATACCCATGCCATACTGGCATATACGGATTCATTTCCTTCCCAGAAACCGCAGAGAGTAAATGTAGAAGAAATCTTTTCTGCTTCCGGATCAGACAGATCCTTTCGCCATTCCAGGGTAACCTCTTCCCCAAGCTTCGGCTCCACCCCAAGCCGCTTTAATGTTAATGTATCCAGCGCTGCCTCGTTGCCTTTTTCCGGCATATGCCCGGTAGTAGGCATACAAAAAGAATGAGAGGCATAGCTTTTATCCGCCCAGCGGATCTCTACCTGTTTCCCGGACAACGCTTTATTTTCTGCCAGTCCCAGAACCGTGCTTTCCCCTGTCTCCTTGACATCAGGATGGTTTGCCAGCATCTTGACCTGATCCGGCTGAATAGATTTCAAAGAAACCTGCGCATCATATCCTGTCTGCCGGAAGGTCATTTCCACCAGATTTTCACTCATGCTCTGTGCCAGAGTAAATAAAGTGGCAAACATCATTGCAGTCATCAGAATTGCCAGAACCGCCACCAGATTTCTTCCTCTGTTTTTTCGAAAAAGCCGCTGGTTTAATACACGAACCGGCTCAAATTTTTTTTCATTTTTTCTGTTTCCATTTTCTCTGCTCATATCTGCTGCCCTTCCTGCTTACTGTTCTGCAATCCTTCCGTCCTCAATACGGATGATTCGGTCCGCCATCTGCGCGATCTCCGGATTGTGGGTGATCATCACAATCGTCTGGTGAAATTCCCGACTGGTCATTTTCAAAAGCCCGATCACATCATCACTGGTCTTGCTGTCCAGATTTCCCGTAGGCTCGTCTGCCAGAATGATCGAAGGCTTGCTTGCCAGAGCCCGTGCAATGGCTGCTCTCTGCTGCTGTCCGCCGGAAAGATTATTTGGAAGGGAGTCCAGTTTCTTTTCCAGTCCCAGAAGCTTTACCACTTCCATAATGAATTTCTTATCCGGTTTCCTTCCATCCAGGGAAATAGGCAAAATAATATTTTCCCACACACTTAATACAGGAACCAGATTATAGTTCTGAAAAATAAAACCAATCTGTTTTCTGCGGAAAATTGTTGCCTGCTCACTTCCCAGCCTGGCAAGATCCGTATTCCCGATACGGATGCTTCCTTCTGTAGGAATATCCAGTCCGCCCAGCATATTTAAAAGTGTGGATTTTCCCGAACCCGAAGTTCCAATGATTGCAGTAAATTTTCCCCTTTCGATCTCCAGATTCACACCGTCCAGTGCCCGTACCTGTGTTTCACCTTTTCCATAATATTTTTTTAAGCCTGTGGCTGTTAAAATTGCTTCCATCTGTCTTTCCTCCCTGTGTCCTGTCTTTTTAGGTTGGTTTTACTATAACAGACCAATGTCTCAGTCAGGGTACAGGAAAGGTACAGTTTTGTAACTTTTGGGAATTGTTCTGAAAATATTTCTGGCACGGCAGGCTTTTAAAAGCCATATGTCGTGCCAGAAATCGTTTCTTCTTTATTTATGAATAGTATAATATTCCAATCCAAAAATACTGTGCTTGATACAGATCTTTCGGATATCTCCGACAGAAGTACTGCCATAGACGTTTCTTGAAACAGAAAATTGCTCCTCTTCCCCCCTTCCAGTTGCCATACAGATAATAATCCAGCTCTTTCCCGGAGGTGCTCAGGTCCTTATCCGTTATCTTTATCGTTTCATGTACCGGTTCTGCAAACGTCAATAAATAATTGACGGGAAATGTGATTCCAAAAGAAAGTACAAATACAGCGAAAACAACGGAAATCCTGCGGCCCAGTCTTTGGGGAGTTTTCGTCTTAGAAGATTTGATGAAATAGGGAATCACAAGCACGATCGTAATACAAATCGCAATTTTTGTATAAGCAACAAAACTGCATTCATAGAGATTCAGGCTGGACAAACATAAAACCAAAGCGATGCCAGCCCCCACAAATGGAAGTTGAAATACCAGTCCCTGCACCTTTTTGCTGATCGTATCAAAATACATATAAGGATAAAAGTTAATATACATGGCATATGTGGCTAAGAGTATCGCAGTCAGAATAAAAAGCTTTATTTTCCCGCCGATCAAAACAGCAGCAAGGTTGGAAAATACCAGCATCCACCCAGCTGTTTTTATTTTCTTTTCTGTTTCCGTAATGTCTATTCCTTTTTTTCCTCTTACTGCTTTTTTCATAGTTTTATTCCTCCTGTCTCATCCTCTCTGTCAGGCTTCCTTTCGTGAGAAAATGAAGACAAAACATTGGCACAACTACTGCAAGTACCACTAATATTGCGGTAAAAATCCACAGCGGCAGGAAGGAACAGGTATAGACCATGCTCCAGGATCCGACAGCTTCTACCACTTTCGGCATAAGAAAACGGTCAAAAAGTATGGTCACCGGAATCAGGATCACAAGCATCAAACCTGCATGAAAAATCCCTTCCAAAAGAAGGAGAGTCCGAAGCTGCGTCCGTGTCATGCCAAGGCTTTCATATACGGCAAACTCCCCTTTCCGGCTCACGGTCTTGATCACCAGCATATTAATAAAATTCATCAGTGCAATTCCGGCAAGTACCAGCCCGATTACCAGATCCGGAAGTACCAGGTTCAGCCGCGCCATACGGAAATTTTCCTGATACTCACTGCGCCGTACCACACCGACTCCCCGGTTCATTCCCAATTCGTATTCATCCAGATAAGCTTCAAATTCTTTCTGCTGTTCTTTGTCAATATTTATTGCCAGCTGACGGTACGCCTGTCCGGGAAACAATTGATCAAAAGCCTTCATTGGGAGGATGTATGCAATATTAAAGGCAGCTTCCAGACTTTCTGTTCCCCTGAGATAGGTTTCATCGTGCATCACAGAACCCATGACCGTAAATTTCTGCCCCATAAGTTCTGCCTCTTCTCCCTCGATTGGTGAAGACAATCCTTCATGATAGGCTCCGCCAACCAGTACAAATTTTCCGGAAGCAAAAGATTTTTCATCAAGGCTGCCGCTGGTAAAGGGCGAATATTTCTGCATATAGTCCAGATATACCCCATCCATTCCAATGACCAGACCGGTATACATTCCTGTTTCTTCCAGCTTTTCCAGTCCGTCCAGCCATTCAGGAAATGCCTTCTGGGTTTCCCGCAGGGTCTGCGTCTCATCATAAGGCTGGTCATAAAATGCTGTGATCCGTTCAATCAGTTCCTTTGGAGCTGTCATAGGGATTTCGTGACTTTTCAGTACACTGACAGAGACAACCTCCGGACGTTTTTTCAGTTCTTCAACAGTTTCCTCTGTGATTCCCTCATTTTTTTCGTTATACTGCTGCTGGGAAAGATATGCAGATCCGTCACATAAACTGTAATCCCAGGGAAACGTGGAGGACAGATAGAGGTCTTCTTTGACACTGATATATCGAATCCAAACGGAATTTAAAAGAAGTACTGCCAATAATAAAGAGATCACAGACAAAAGGCTGCGCCAACGATTTTTTCCCAGTGTCCGAAACGCAAGCTGTGTCAATGTTGTACGGCCCTTCCATTTATGTGTGCGTTTTGGAAATCGTGCGTAAGCATTCCCTGTCATTTCTGCCGGGGTTTTGCTGGAAAGTCGAAAAGATGGCAGAAGATATGCCAGCAAAACCGTTGCCGCGGTACACAAAAGCGCCGCCCCAAATGGCTGCCAGGACAGGAAATACAGAGCCGGATTTTCCTCCATTCCGATAATGACACGACTAGTGATAAAATAATGGAGTATGAATCCGATCAGCCATCCAGGAACCGTCCCCAAAAGAGAGACCAGTATTCCCTGTTCCATCAGCATTTGCCGGATCTGACGGGGAGTCATTCCCAGAGATTTCAGCTCTGCATAAAACAAATGCTCTTTGTCCGCAGCTGCATGGACAATGCTGTATACCATCAGATATCCGCACAGCACTACCAGAAAAGCCGGCATATAGTAGGGACGTGCCTGCTGTTCCGCCATTTCTGTACGGGCATCCTGATAAGCCAGATTCGTGGTATAGGTACAGCCTGTCACTCCCTGCTGTAAAAGGAGCTGTTCCGCCTGCTCCTCTAACTTTTTCGGCTGGTGCAGTTTTACTCCAAGAGTTACATTAGCAGCAGCTTCTTCATCGTAATCCGGCAGAAGCATGTTCGCTTCCTCTTTTGTAATCCAGGCGCAGGCTTCTGAAAAATTGGCAGGGCTTGCCCACCATCCACAGAGGGTAAACGCTGTGGTATGCGCTTCTCCCTTCGGGTCTGTCCAGTCAATGGATACCGGACTTCCTATCTCGTGGGGCACACCAAGGGAATCCATGGTAAACTCGTCCAGAGCGATCTCCCCATTTTTCCGGGGCAGTGTTCCCACAGTAGGAACAGATAACACTGTCCTGGCATAGGCGCGGTCTGTCACTGCCAGCTTAATGCTTCTTTTCCCGATGACCGGATCGGATAACCTTCCGATAGTACTTAAACGCACAGTGCTTTTGATATTACTGTTCCCTGCAAGGGTATCCGCCTGTTTTTCCGTGAGACCCATATAAAGAATATGACTGGTGGAACCATAAGAATACTGGTAATTCAATAAATAAGCGTCTTCTACGGAAGTTCCCAGCAAAAAAACAAAGGTATAAAGCGCTGCCGCCAGCATTGCCGCACAGGACAAAAGGACATATTTTACAGGATGAAACTTCACATCTCTTCTGATCAGAGTACGGCAGATCTTCAGATTATTATTTGCAAGCATATCTGTCTCCTCCCTACACCAGAATCCGGCCATCTTCCATTCGTACTACCCTGTCTGCCATCTGTGCAATTTCCAGATTATGGGTGATCATCACCAAAGTCTGATGATAAGTTTCTACAGACATTTTCAAAAGTCCAAGTACGTTCTGTCCGCTTTTGGAGTCCAGATTTCCCGTTGGTTATTCATAGTTACTACTACCAAATACAGCTCCTGATTATTTCAGGAGCTTTTTTCTGTTTATCAAATTGCAATCAGATCTTTCCATGTTGCCGGTCCGCACACTCCGTCAACTTCAAGGACTCCGTTTCTGTCCTTCTGGTATGCTTTAAGCGCATAGATTGTATTGTCTCCGGCTTCTCTGTCTAAAGACAGTGGTTTGCTGTTTCTTCCTTTGTATCCTCTTGCAATAAGGATCTCCTGCAAGAGTAATACAGATGTTCCCTTGCTTCCTAACTGTACAGTTTCTGGCGCAAACATGTATTTACCTCCTGTTACTAAATTGTTGTCTGTTTTTGTTTCACCTGCAGTAATATTCGTTCCGTTTACAATGCTGTAATCCGGTGTGCAGAATTTTGTTCCAGGTAGCTGACTGTTCAGGTAACTTTTCGCACATACTCCTCCGCCATTGGCGATAACAGCAGAAGCTCCTGACGTATTTCCCTCGATTGTATAGAATCGGTCTCCGATCACTGCTGTTACAAGTCCGGTATGTACAAATTCTTTTTTGCTATTGCTCCAGAAAATAACAATGTCGCCTACTTTCGGGTTTGCGTTAAGAGTAAAGTATTTTTTCATATCCGGGCAGTACACATATGGCCAGTGTTTCAAAAGTTTTTTTGCTATCTCTAACCCGAACGCTTTCATAAAGCACCATGCAATGAACACTGCACACCAGTAATCACCATTCCAACTCGGTTTTACATCTCTCCAATATTTTGTATAATTCGCAGATCCTGCATTTGCAGTTTTATCGTCAAGCTGGCTGTTACTTTTTTTCTCTAAGTATCCAATCTCATTTTTTGCAATCATTATAACTTTCTCAATTGCTTTATCCATGTTGGTTCCTCCTTTCTGTGCAGCATAGTCTTTGTAGAACACGTTTCTGTCTACCGTTCCAGCAATTCCCGGTATCTTTGCTTTACTGGAGTACTGCCATCCTACTCCGAAGTCTGGGCGCAGACGTTCCTGTAATGTTCCGTTATCGTTTTGCGGATAGCGCGCTACCCAAAATTCATACTTTTTTAAATGGCTGCATATTACATTTTCGTACCAGTCTACATTACAATAGATTCCGAACTTATATCCTGCATTAACAATAATCTTTTCAAATGCTTCTGTCATTTTGTGGAGACTTTCAGCTCCAAGTATTCTCTGATTGTTCCACTCAAGATCTAACCAAACTGGAAATTGCAATTTCCGTCCAGCTAATACAGAAATAATTTTCTGCGCTTCTGACTCAATCTCTGTGATTGTCATTGCATAAGAGTATTTATATACTCCTGTTGGAATGTTATATTCCTGGCACGCTGCATAATTTTTTTCAAAATAATTATCTGTAACGTTCCCGGCTTCCGTGATCCGGAGAATAGCGAACCCCATACCGTAATCCGCAACTGTTTTCCAGTCGATATTTTTCTGCCAGGCGGAAACGTCAATTCCTTTGATTTCCATTTTTACCTCCAGAAAAAGCCCGGCATTATACCGGGCTGTGCAAAATTATTTTGTTCCATCAGAAAACAAGTTGTTCAGGTTTTCGTCTGCCTCTACTTCCGGGATTCCTGCGACGCTTGTGAGCAGACTTACAACTCCGGCCACTACTGCAGACGATACAACCATCTTCCAGTCCACTGCAGAGATCACACTTCCGGCTCCGATCACGCCCACTGCAGTCTGTGCCATTGTCTTTACTGCTCTGATTCCTGCTTTCTTCCACCATTTCACTGTGTCTACGCTTGGCTTAAATACGCAATTTTTAAACATTTTGCTCCTCCTTATAATCCAAACTGTTTTGCAATAATTCCAACTGCAATACCTAATATAGCTGTTAATAAGTAACTTGTTACTGTCCGCCACTTTTCCCCGTCTCTTGACTCAAGAGCTTCCAGTCTTGCACTCTGCTGTCCCTGCTCTTTCACCATGTTCTCCATGTTGTTTGCAAGCGTCTGTACAGATGTAACTAATTCCTGGAGCTGTTGAACACTGTTTTCCAGAATTTCAATCCGTCTGTTCTGTCGGTTGTCTTCTGCCTCAATTCTTTTGCGGAACTCCTCATGCTCTGCTCTTGAAATCTGTTCATTTTCCATGCTTATTTCCTCATCATCTACGTCTGCATATTTGCGGCAGGAATACTCAATTATATCTAAATCTTGCTGTATATCCTCCAGAGACTTTGCTTTCTCTTTGTCTTGAATATACAGCAGTAAATCATAAATAGAGGACCATTGCCTGCTAATAATTTGTAATTTAGTCATGCTTCCCGATTACTCAGTAATTTCCTCCATACCTGCATCAATAAGGAGTTTTTTCACCTTTTCTTTTAACAGGCGTGGAACTCTGTTGTATTCCTCTTTTGCTTCCTCAATAGTATCTTTACTTAAAATTTCAGTAACCCATAATTTTGCCATCATTTCTTTATCTCCTTTGCTCAATAACATTATAATTAAATTTCTACGCATAAACCTGTTCGCTCATTTCCAGCAGGCAGTCTTTCAACATTTCGATCTGTTCTGCCTGCTCTGCAAATTTCTGTTCAGTGCTTTTTTCTTCCTTCGGAATATATTCCAGATATTTTTCCGGTGATGCTCTTACAGTTTTCTCTGAGATTTTTTCCTGTTTTTCCCGGAACTGGTTAAAATCATATTCGAATACTGTCTGTTCTGTCTCCGGATCTGTATCCGGATAGGTTTCTGTAACAGTCTTTTCGTTCAGACATATCATTACATCCACGTTCCCATCAGGCAGCGCATTCCAAGTTACAGGATCCTGTTTTTCTGTAAATCTTGCTTTCACGACTTACCCTCCTTTTCGCTTTCTCAAATATCTTATCTACGTTATACTTTTCTCTGAAATATTCAGAGTCGGAATGTTTGAACCATCCGTAATATGCTATACACCGGTACGCAAGATCTAATGGTATCGCTTTTCCTTTCTCCGCATACTTCCCGGCTTTTACAAATGCCCTGCGTCCTCTCAGGAAAATGCTCCGCCTTACTTCTGTGTGATCCCGATATATTTTGAATCCCATCATATCAATAGGTTCTCCATGATGTTTTCCGTCTTTGTCTATCCAGTCGATCTGGAACAGCTTCCAATCTGGTTTTACCGTCAGATCTAAATACTCATTCATGTATTTAATCAGGAGTTTCATTGCTTTTCTCACATCTGCCTTTCTGCTTCCGATCAGTAGGAAGTCGTCCATGTAGAACAATACATGATTAATCAGCCTGATTTCTTCTGTTGTTCCGTCTCGGTGTTTCTTCCTCTTGAACAGCTTTTCAGCAGCATAATGATAAGCTGCACTCAGATAATAATTACAGAGCCATTGGCTCAAGTATGATCCGATTGACAGCCCCTGATCGAATGAGTCAATTAAAACGAAAGTCAAATAAAGCAGGTCCTCATTTCTGACCTGCTTCTCTAACATTCTTTTCAATTTTCTCCTGTTGATGGATGGATAGCATTTCCGGACATCTCCCTTTGCTGCTACTCTGGTCTTGCCCGGATTCTTGCGGATCCAATTTTCAATTGCTTCTTTTCCATAGATCTGTCCTCTCCCTGGAATGCTCGCACATTGATAAGTTCCTACTTTTCTTACAAATAATTCTTTTAAGCCGTTTGTGGCTACATAATCGTATATCTGCTGTTTTATGCACTCAACACCTATATCTCTTACTTTCCCTGAATTTCCATCCAGCCTTGCACTTGTCTTTATAGGATCAAAAGATACTTTTCTGAGTTTTATTTCTTCTTCCATTCCTGCCGCTGCTGTGCAGACTAAATTATGTAACCAGTCTTTAAAGTTTTCTTTTATAATCCTGTGTATCTGCCTGGCTGTAATAATATTCGTATAGTTTGCCAGAAATCGGGCTGTATCCATACGGTTCCATTTATCGCTCAGACATTCATAGATACATGCGGTTATAAAGTTCTGATCTAGTGTTATATTTTTACAATACCGTTTCATTCGTTTCTTGATATAAGGGGTTTTCGGTTTTTCTACTCACCCCACGCATGAATCAACTGCATTCATGGTCCTTGTCCCAGGCTCCTATGCTCCCGATCACAAGGTTCGGCTTCAATCAAATTTCGGTGATGCCCCACGCTGCTGTTGCAGGCTCCGTCCTGCGGAGCGAAATGTAACACAAATATCAAATCATTTTCAAGAAAATCCGGAAACGATATTCCAGTTCGCATTGCCAACGCCATTGTTCGCATTCAGAATCCAGAGGCCGTAAATCGTGCCATTGTTCAGATTGCCCAGGGACAGCCAGGGAACAGGAACCGCTACCTCGTGTTACAAGTCCGTAATTTATTGCTATTCTGCTTTTTCGAAGTTGATTAGTTATCAGTTACATAGAGGGGACAGCCCCTCTGTCAGGCTGCCGCCTGCCATTCACCCCGTGTGCCGTTCGGTGAAACGCCGGAAACGATATGCCAGTGCGCATCGCCAACGCCAATGCTCGCATGCAGAATCCAGAGGCCGTAAATCGCGCCACGGCTCAGATGGCCCAGGGACAGCCATTCTCTTTGGCCGCTCGTGCCTGAATCTGTATACAGTCCATTGCAGAATCCTGTTGTACTTCCGGCTTTTGTTTCCGTCGGTACCATGATTCCCAGGGCTGGATCAACAAAGCATTTTGAGATGTATTTCCATGATGCTGCTGTGTATGTTACCTGAGCCGCTACTTTCTTGTATCGTGTCTTTGCTGCATTCATATCCGTTGTAAGCAGTGACGCATCCATACAGATGTATACGTCTCTCTTTGGTGTTCCGTCTTCATCTGTAACAATATCCATAAATACATTACTGAGGACTTCATAAGCACCGTATCCGGTTTCGATTCCCTGGATCTTGAATGGATTCTTGTTATCTGTATTTGAGAACGGTGATCCATCTGATCCAAGCACACTGTCAGTTGAGCCGGTCCGCCACGGCATTGTTGAGATGCAGGTTGTTAATGTCGTGTTGAATGGTTCTGTGTCCAAATATATTGCAGAATTTGTATCGTCTACCGGTTCAATCTTCAAGATCTTCACGTCATATGCGAGGTTGTGCATGTATGCGTAATATCTATCTTTATTTGTATTTGAGCCAATATCCCCGACAGATACATAAGACCCAACAATATAATTGTTTGCTTTTGCTTTTGGTAGAATTACTCTTGTTACTCCGGTTTCTGCAACCGTTGTCATTTCCTGTGATGTATAAGAATTACATCCGGTCATAACGCTCCGGCTGCTCGTAGTTGCGTACAAAATAATCATCATAAGCTGTTTGTAAAAGAGATCCCAGTTTGTTGTCCCCACGTACATTGAGCCTTTCTTTCTCATGTATGCGATCAGTCCTGTGTGTGATACTGGTTTTCCTCCTTTCTGGCTTCCGTTTGCCAGAATCAGCCCTGCGGAGCTGTACGGCACTCCATCAATGTCTCCTGCCCCATATTTTCCATGAATCATAAAAGGTGATATTGTTCCGTCCGGATTAATTGACTCTCCCATTGGTCTAAGTCCAAGAGCTTCGTTTGGACTGTCTGAGTAATGATAATCTACATACTCAGGATTGTCTGTGATGCCAACCCACGCGGACATTGTGACCTCTCCCACATCTACTTTTCCGGTCTTTTTAAAATCCGGCTGTCCCTGCAGTGCAGTCACATGGTTAAAACCTTTATCATCTACGGTAAAATTACATGGAAAGTGCATGAATACGCCAATTTCCCTGTAATCATCCTGTCCAATCACTGTATTTGTAGACGGTTTTCTCACCAGTCCTTCATTGTCATTCATTTTCACTCCTGTCGGGCTGGTGGATGTGTCATACTTGTAGATTCTGGTTGTGTAGACTTTTCCAGTTCTGCGGAGGGCAAAGAAATTTGAAAGTGCGTTTTCAATTCCTCCACCTGCTGCAGTAATATTCTGAATCTGTTTATTTGCTTCTGTCTGTAAATTGCTCACCACAGTTTCTCCGGTCGTCTGGAGATCTGTCTGCAGTTTTGTTCCTTCTGTGATTTTTTCTCCCAGGGATGTGTTCAGATTAGAGGCAGTTTTATTTGATGAATCCAATCCTGATTTTGTCTGTGTCGCAGTTGCATTTGATGAATCCAGAGCGGTTTTGGTTTTTCCGGCCGCTGTGTTTGAATCATCCAGATTCTTTTTTGCTGTATTTGCTGTTGAGACTGTGGTATCCAGCTGGCTTTTTAAAGCAGTTCCCTGTGTAATATCAGAGTCAAGTCCCTGTTTTAATGTCGTTCCTTGAGAAATATCTGATTCCAGATTTCCTTTTAACGTCTGTGCGGTGCTTATGGATCCATCCAGATCAGTTTTTCTTTGTGCAGCCGTTGTATTTGTACTGTCCAAATTCTTTTTTGCTGTATTTGCTGTTGAAACTGCAGTATCTAGCTGACCTTTTAAAGCAGTTCCCTGCTCGATATTCGAATCAAGACCCTGTTTCAAGGCTTCTGCTTTCTTTACATCTGCTGCAAATGTCTGTTCTGTATGTTCGTTTTTCGCTACTTTTTCGGTTATATCTGTCTGCGCTTCGAGAATGTCAGTTTTAACCTGATTGTATTCGTTGTTTTCATCCGAGACTGCATTTATCGCATTAACAATCGCATCTCTGACATCTCGCCCTTTTTGCGCTTTTGCAATCTGATCTGTGTATTTTTTTACGTTTGCCACTTTTATTCCCCCTTATTTACAAGGCAGTCTGAATATTCTTTTGACTTTAAATCTCTTACTTCTGACAGAACAGAGGTAAGCATGTAATCCATTAACGACGCAGGGATTCCATACTGTGCCATTGCTCCAAATACCACGTTTCGAATTTCTTCTGTTCTTTTGTCCAGGATTGCCCCTAACGGAGGAGCTTCTACTGCTTTCTCTACTGTATTATTATCCTCTTTCTGTTCCTGTGCGGTGCTTTCTTCTGTGTCCGACTCGGACACCTTTGTTTCTTCCTTAATAGTTTCTTTATTGTCCTTTTCTTTTACTTCATTCATTATGCTGTTTTCTCCTTTTCCTCATAGAGATTTTGAATCAGTTTAAGCATTAACGGAATAAGTATTCGGAAGTTCCAGTCTTCCGGCTTTCCTTCCTCATTCAGCTGTGCGGCTTCCGGAAAGATACTGTATACATCTTCCGCGTAGAAACCTGGCAATTTCTTTCCGTTTAGCCAGTCTGTCGGGCTTAAATAGTTTTCTTTGTACTTAAACCATATTACCGGCACATCCAGTATTTTTTTTGCTTCATTCAGCGTCATATCTGCAATATGATCTTTGTACCGTTTTGACGAAGATGACAAATAAGCCACTGTTGCTCCGTCGCTTGCAAATACCATATGGCCTCCAGATGTCACATGGGAAAGATTAAATACTTTAAATGCGTCAGAACCATCCGAAAACGTTGAAGTACCCGCACGTATCTCTAACCCTCCATTAAAAACGAAAGCATGTGATCGCATACTTAACGTTGCATATCCGGTGGTTATTTTTCCGCCTGTAACCGTAAAATCTCCGATAGTTCCTTTCTTCGCTGCAAATGAACCGTCTGTGTTAATTTTAAAATAAGTATTCGCAGTAACCAAACCGTTGAAGTTAATTTTTGATGCGTTAATCTTAACGCTCTGCGCTGTCTGGTTAATTGATGATGCAATATCTCCCTTTGAAACTTTGCTGCTGATTGAAGTCTCGGTCTGCGTGATCCGAGAACTAAGACCACTTTCTGCATTCTTTGCCCTCGATACCTCTGATGTGATAGAGCCTTCTGCTACGGTAATTCTGGATATTGCAGTGTCCGCTGTATCTTTCGCAGTATCTGCTGTATCTTTCGCTGCATCCGCAGTGCTTTTTGCAGCGTCCGCCTGCGCTTTTGCAACGCTAATGTCCTGATCCTGGATTCTTTCCCATGATGCTGTTTTACTTCCGGATGTCGTCCCTGAGCACTTCCAAAGCAAATTGATGTTGTTTCCGTAGTTTCCATGGTTCGGACTCTCCGGATATGTTCCTTTTGACAATTCTGTTACTGTATAGTTTGGCAATGATTCCGCAGTTCCGGTTCCTTCTCCTGATGTACTCGTCACTGATGCTATACTGAATCCATAGAAGTTACAGTTTGAGCTATCCGTGCGCCAATATACATAAAATTCCGATGTCGGAACAAAGACGGAAGCTCCTGCTATATCAGTCCCTCCGAATTTTCCTGCAAGTTTCATGGTTCCATTATCGTTGTAATAAATCTTTACATAATCGTAATTTACGCTTTCTGTTCTGGAATCGGATGAAAATGTGATCTTTAATCCCGGAGTTTTGTACGTGTACCTATACGCATATCCAGTTGTAATATCATAGTAAATATCCCCGACGTGCAAAGACTTTAAATCATCAGTTGTCCAGGCTGAGGCTGGTTCATTTGATGTTGTCGGGATTTTACTTCCGTAGAAATTTCCGTTTTTCTCAGATACTGCCTGGCGTACGGTTTTTACTTCAAGAGTGATGTTGTCTACTGCCAGCTTTATAGCTGTATTCATTTGTTCTGTTGTAGAATAACTTTTCAGCTTTGTATCTGTATCAGCTTTTGCATTCTTTTCTGCCTGATCTGCTGCAGTCTGTCCGGCTTTCGTGGCATTTGTTTCTGCGTTGGCTGCTGCTGTCTGTCCAGCTTTTACTGCGTCTTTGTATTTTTCTTCTACCTGTACTGTTGTCGTATAGGTTTTTGACACCTCTAAGGAAATGCTATCTGCAGCTTGTTTAATCGCACTGTTCATTTCCAGTGTCGTTGAATAATTCAGTAACTTTGTGTCTGTATCTGCTTTCGCATTCTTTTCCGCCTGATCTGCTGCGTCCTGGCCTTCCTGTACTGCGTTTGCATAGAGTTTATTTGCCATCTCCTGTGTCGTATATGTCTTTGACACTGTTGAGAGGATATTTGTCTCGGTCAGTGTTATTGCTGATCTGAGTTTTTCTTCCTCTCCCTTTGCCCTGGATACTTCTGCAGTTATGAGTCCCTCCTGGACCTCGATTTTGGAAAGCGCAGATTCTGCTGTACTCTGAGCTGCTTCAATGTCCTTATCTTTTACCCTTACCCATCCATACTCATTACTATCATTTTTCTGATACTGATAAGCATAGCCAGTTGTGGTATTGAAAAAGAGATCTCTTTCATGCTCCTGTCTCAATTCATCAGTTGTCCAGGCTGAGGCCGGATTGTTTCCGGAAGTAGGTTCATAATTTCCATACCAGTTTCCGGATTTCCTTTCCAACTGCTGCTCCAGGCTTGATACAGAAAGAGTTATTTTCCCATCCATGGCTTCTATGGACGTTGTGACCTCTTTTAATATTGCTTTTTTGTTTTCTGAATCTCCGTCCGATATTTTTGTTTCAATGTAATTTTTGCATTCTGTTGACAGAGCTTCTGTTTTAATCGAACCGGCAAGGATTCTCTCCCCCAGAATGGTTCCGTCTAAAGTCATGCCGACGGTATACGGACCGGCATAACCATTGTGCGAACCTCCGATTCCATTTTTGTTTATCTGCAGTATATTTGTCGCCTGGTTTTTATCCGGTGCGTCCATGTACAGATCTCTGAGCCAGAGACCGTTTTCATCAAATTCGGTGAGCTTATATCCACCTTTCGCTCCCGTCATTTGCTTCGTAAGGTTATCAATTGCAGACTTCATCCATTCTGTCTGAACTCTGCCTGCGTCTGTTGCCTCTTGTCTGATCTGTGTGAATGTTCCGGATGTCTGATCTGTAAAAGACTGCTGCAGGTTTTCTCCAAGTGTCAGCTGCGCCTGATCTGGCTGTTGCAATGGTATTTTCATTTCCATAACCGGAAGAACTTTCTTCATTCCGTATGGAATTGCATTGCAAAGCACTCTGTCCCCTATGTCAAACGAATCGTAATCCTGTCCGAATAAAGACAGGTCTACGGCAGTCAGCGAAATAACAAGACTTTCATACTGGTTACTTGTCAGAAATTCAGTTGCTTTCTTTAACAGGTTTGCCGGAACTGATACGTCGTCCCATTTTTCTGTTCTCCATACCCAGCCAAAATTTTCAACTGCTTCTTTACTGTATATGTAGTCTTTTCCATCATTTACTGATGTAATATCAACATTTTTTTCAAGTCGTTCAAATTCGGATGCGTTTTCGTCTGTTTCCTGTTCGATTGCTGCCCCCAGCGGAATCAGGGCTGTGATAACATCATCTGCTGTCATTGTCTCTGAATAATCCATCAGGTTTTCCCCGAATTGTATAGGCTGTTCACAATATTTTCCGTATTCCTGAATAGTCAGCCAGTCAAGATACAGTTTATCGTTCTCGTGCCTGAGCCGCAGGTATCCTCCCAGGCGGTCAACTAATTTATCCCGGATTGCTTCCAGTGTGTTCTCTCTGTCTGTAATTCTGTACAAAGAATCATTACTGTCGTGGATCGTTACGACTCCTGTATATATCTTTTTTCTGTCTTCCACCTGATTATTGTGAAGTTGTAACCATGCGTCTAACAGATCTCGTGGGGATATATCGTGCCATTCCTGCTGTGGCAGTATGCTGTCAGCAAGGAAAGACAATGCTCCGGTTGCTTTCACCGGTTGGTTCTTAAATCGGTCTTTCTCGCGTGTGCGGACTTCTCCGTAAAAAATTTCTGTATTTCCTCTGTATACAGAAACCATACTTTTTCTGTTGTGGATTTCTCCGTATAGTGGATTTAACGGTGGAACCTTTAAAGTAAGTTCCCCCGCATATCCAGTCTGTAAATCCAGTTCTGGATTGATAACTGCTGCCTGCCGGTCCCCTGGATAATACAGGACTTTTCCATCTAATTTAATTTTATAAATCACAATGATCCCCTCCTGTAAACAATATCCAGTGTTCCGGATCCCGAAAATTCCAGGGTTTCATCTGTTCCAAATACAACAATATCCGGAAATCTGTTTCTTCCAAGCGTCAGTGTGTATGTTTCTCCGCATCCTGTAACCTTTAATCCGGTTGAACCTATGCTTTTCACATTCAGTACCGGCACTATTGCAATATCTCCGGCGCATACTGTGTATGATCCAGAGCCGGAAATTGTAATTCCGGCTCCCTGGTCTATTACACCTGTTTCAAAATCAAACGGGTCCCAGAGCCAGTCCTCTGTTGAATCCGCAAGGGAATATTTGTACGGATCTGCTTTTGGAATACTTAAATGAAATTGTCCCACCTCTCTGGAACGGTCAAAGTCTGTAATATATGCTCTGCCGGTCCAGAAATACGCCGGATCATTCGAAAACGTTACTCTCACATTCTTTCCATGCAGCTGTCCTCGAATGTTTGAGATAAATCTGTCCCAATCTTCCCTTGGTTTCTTTCCCCCAAGCAAAATATCAATTTCTCTTGATTTATAGATTGTTCTTCCTGTTATCGCTTCCGATCCATCCAGAAATCCGTCTGTACCTGGAATATCAATGTAATATGTTTCTACGTCCGGCTCTTTGATGTAATTGTTATTTCCAATCGCACACCCCCAGTCGTCCAGCGTATCAATGACTTTCCCTGTATTTTCAACTGTAATTGTTGCTTTTATTGTTAATACATTATTCATCTATACGCCGCCTCCTTTGCTATTCTTCCAAGCTCTGTATTTATTGCGGGTGCAAGTTTTCCAGCCCATTCTTTGTTGTCGAAATAGATTTCCTGTCCTGCGCTCATTACTTGGATCAGCTGTGCCAGCATTCCGGTTATTCCGGTAATATCTGTTTTGTTCAGATTATTAGCTGGTTTCATTGAACTTGTATCTAACTGCATATCCATCTGAACATCTTTCATTGCGTCAGCAACAAGTCCCTGGCTCTTTTCAATTCCTGTCGCAAGGCCTTTCATAAAGTCCGGCATCCATTCCTCATAGTAATGTAACGGACCCTCATCCGGTCTTGAGAAATGCAACCATGATCTTATTGTGTTTGCTACGTTCGATACTGCATTCGTTACGTTACCTATGCAGCTCCTGATTCCGTTTGCAATACCATTCACGAAATCCTGTCCCCAGCGAACCGCCTGCCCTGGTAATCCCGTAATATAACTGATCGCGCTGGAAAATCCATTTACAACAGCGGAATATACACCTGACAGTGCTCCAGATATTCCAGATACAACGCTGTTAAATGTATCAACAGCTCTGTCTTTCATATTTCCGGCGTATTGTATAACTGTTTCCTTTACGTTCTGCCACGTTTCGGACGTTCTCTCTCTGATGTTATCCCAGTATTCTGAGGCTCTGTCCTTCAAATTCTGGATTGCTTCTGTTGCACTTTCTTTCAGCTTTTTCGCATTGTTGACAACGAATCCTTTTATTGCTGTCCATGCTTTTGATGCTGCCTGAGAAGCAGAATCCCATATTTTTGACACTGTGTCCCGGAACCCTGTAAATAGTGTTGTGACTGCGGTAACAAGTCCTTTTGCCAGAGCGGAGACAACCTGCTTAATTCCGGTCCATATTGTTTGCGCTGCGTCTTTGATATTTGTCCAGATATTTGATGCGTCTGTTTTGAGTTTATCAAAGTTACCTGTTACCAGGTCGATCAGTAAGATCACCGGTGCAAGAATTGTATTTTTCAACAACTCCCATGCGCCCTGTGCAATCGTCACAAGTCCCTGCCAGATGTTCTGCAGTGTATTAACTGCATTCTGCCATAGTGTTGTGATCGTTGTCACAATTCCGGATATAACCGGATTCTGCATCATTGTCGTCCAGATATTTGCAAAGAAATCTGATACCTGCTGCCAGATACCGGACCACCACGCCGGAACACCTGCAAAAAATGTAACAACGCTGTTCCATGCCTGCGGTATTGTTACGGTAAAAAAGTTTACAATTCCATTCCATATCTGCATGAAAAAGTCTGATACCTGCTGCCAGATTCCAGACCACCATTCCGGAACTCCTGAAAGGAAGTCCATCAGTGTGCTCCATGCCTGCGGTATTGTCTCTGTAAAAAATGACACAATTTTTTGTACAACTGCATTTACTACATCCCGGAACCATTCGCATTTTGTGTACAGCAATACCAGAGCTGCCACAATCGCGGCTATGACAGCAATAACCGGGTTTGCGGCTATTACTCCAAACAGTGCGGTAAAAGCACCTTTTAGCTTTCCAATAATACTCGTTATTGTTGTTAAAGTTTTCATCTTAGAAAACAGTCCTGTAATTGCAGATATTCCGGTTGCAACTTTTCCAACCATTATCAGCAACGGACCAATCGCGGCGACTATCAGTGCAATTGTGGCAACTACTTTCTTCTGTCCTTCGCTCATTCCATTGAGCTTTTCAACAAACCCTTGAATAACCTCTGCCGCTTTTCTGATATATGGCATCAGGATTTCTCCGAAGGCTATTGCCAACTCCTGCAAGGCACTCTGCAAAGTTGTAAGCTGTCCAGAAAGATTATCCTGCATGGTTTCAGCCATATTCTCCGCGGCTCCGTCGCAATTATCAATGTTCTTGATTAGCTTTTCGTAATCTGCATCTGATGCGTTGATGATGGCCAACATTCCGGACATGGCTTCTTTCCCGAAAATAGCTGTTGCGGCCTGGGTCTGTTCTGCTTCTGACATATTTCCCATTGCTTCTCTCAAGAAATCCATGGTTTCTTTGAGAGATTTCATGCTGCCATCTTCGTTCTGTAAAGCCTTGTTGTACAGTCTTACGTTTTGCGTGGTTCCTTCCTGCAACTGTGTCAGGGTTTCGTTTGCACTTGCAAGCTCCGTCTGCTTTATTTCCAACGTTGCTGCAGCATTTGAAGCTTCTGTTGACTCAGCTCCGTATTTTGACACCGCATCATTGTATGCCTGCTGTGCTTTATCCGCTGCAAGTGATGCTTTCTGCACCCTGAGCATTTGCTTATCAACTTTTGCCTGATCTACGGCGGTTGCGGCTTCTGTTGCGTAAAAGCCCCACTTTTCCATTGCGTCTCCGACATCTTTTGACGGTTTTATCATGTTTGTCAGAGACGCTCTCAACTGCGTTCCGGCTGACGACGCTTTGATTCCGCTGTTCGCCATGAGTCCAATTGCTACCGCCGCATCTTCTGCACTGTATCCCAGCGCGCCTGCTACCGGAGCGATGTACTTAAATGTTTCTCCCATCAAGCTGACGTTTGTATTTGCACTTGATGATGCCTGTGCAAGCACGTCTGCAAAGTGCGAACTGTCTTCTGCTTTCATGCCGAACGCCGTAAGCGCGTCCGTAACAATATCAGAAGTTGTTGCAAGATCTTCGCCAGATGCAGCTGCAAGGTTCATTATTCCCGGAAGACCATCATACATTTGCTGCGCGTCCCATCCGGCCATTGCCATGTATCCCATAGCGTCTCCGGCTTCTTTTGCAGAGAATTTTGTCTGCGCTCCCATCTCTCTTGCGCGCTCTCGCAACTTATCCATGTCTTCCGCAGATGATCCGGATATTGCGGCCACATTGGACATAGAGCTGTCAAAATCTGCCGCAGTCTTTACTGCTGCTGTTCCAAGTCCTGTCACTGCTGCCGTAACCGGAAGCATTTTTTCTCCGGCAGATGTCAGCGACTCCCCTATTTTCCCGGATGTTTCAGAAATCTCGGCCAGTTTTGCAGATCCTGATCCAACTTCATTCTCAAGTGATTGCAGGCTCTGTTCTGTTTCTATAATTGTCCTTTTCAGAGCGTCATACTGTTCCTGGGATACTTTTCCCTCCTGGAATTTCTGCTGTACTTCCCCTTCTTCGTTTTTCAGAAGTTCCAGCTTTTCTTTTGTGTTTCCGATTTCATCAGACAGTGCTCTCTGTTTCTGCTGTAATAGTTCCGTATTCGTAGGATCCAGTTTCAGCAACTTATCAATTTCTTTGAGTTCTGTCTGTGTAGTATTTATTTTTGTATTCAGACCATCAATAGACTGCTGCATCTGAGTAGGCGCATTTTTTGCCTCAGTCTCCAGGGATTTCAGACTTTCCTCTGTTGCAATAATCTCTCTTTTCAGAGCGTCATACTGTTCCTGGGAGATTTTTCCCTCTGCAAACTGCTGCTGTGCCTGCTGTTCTGCAGTCTTTAAGGTTTCCAGCTTTTCTTTCGTGCTTTCGATTTCGTCAGCAAGCGCTTTCTGTTTCTGCTGTAATAATTCCACATTTGTAGGATCCAGTTTCAGCAGATTGTTTATATCTTTCAGCTGTGCCTGTGTGGTCTTTATCTGTGAATTTACATTTTTAAGTGAATTTTGTAGTCCTGTGGTATCGCCGCCAATTTCAATCGTAAGTCCCCTTATGTCGCGGCCTTTGGACAAAAATTATCACCTCCGTTTAGAATTTATCCATATCCTCCTGAGTTGCCATTTTCGGCCATTTATAGTCGTCGTTATTTTTTTCCGTAAAAATATCCAGGACAAGACCTACTGTCAGAAGGTCTAAATCCTTGATACTTATTCCAACTTGTGCGCACCTGAGAAGGAATAGAGGTGTCGTCATTTCCCGGCTACTTGGTCGAAGTTTTTTTTTGCTTCTGCCTGCGTCTGCTGGTTCAGGTTCCAGAGTTTTACAATCTCCGGGAAAATTGTGTAAATCGAAAATGTATCAAACTGATCTAACCAGTCGTATACATCTTCCGGGAAATCCTGTCCCTTTTTCTGTGCTGCGTGTTTTGCCATTACGAATGCGACGTTTTCGAACATCTCTAAATCCTCGATAGGGATGTCCGACTCGGACACCTTCGTTTCAGTCTGCTTATCCTGTGATTTTTTTACGGACTTTTCAATTTTTGCCATGTCCTGAAAAATATCTCTCCGGAACTGAATCCGATAAATTCTCGGAATTGCAGCAGAAGCGGCAAAAAGCACCTCTTTATCATCAATTTTAATTGTTTTCGTCAGCATCCTTATTCTCCTGCGGCTTTTTTATCTACATTAACAGCCTGCGTTGCTTCTATTATTGTTTCTGGATAGTACACTGTCTTATACCATCCGCTATACACAGTGTCGTCTGTGTCTACCGTTGTCTGAGCTTTTACCCGGCCGTTCGGAAGTGGAGCATTGCTGATCGTAATTGTTTCTGTGCCAGGTTCAATACTATCTTCTTTCGTCTCGGATTCGATTGACGGTCTGGTAGCTGTGCAGTTATAGAGAACTCGTCTGATTCCTTTCTGATCTCCATCAAATTCAAACAGAAATGCGAATTTCTGTGTATCCGTAGAATCACTGATTTCATGCAGCACACCTTTTTCGTCCTTCTTTTCTTTCAGGACATCCTGTCTGAAAGAATCCGGAATTAATGCAAATTCTGTATCTCCTTCATATCCGTTGTTTGCAGCTGACACATAATACTGGATTCCGTCTGCATAGAACGGTGAAATATCTCCATTTGCGTCAAGTGATATGGATACAGATCCCGGAATCGCTTTCGGGGCTTCAAAAGTAATTGTTCCATCTTCTCCTTCGTTCTGTAATGCGTAATGTGCGTTTTTAAGATTGTACTTAACTTTGTTATCTTTTTTGCCCATCTTTATACCTCCATTTCGTATAAAACTTCGTACATTTTTTCTGAGTCAAGATATTCTCCTGTTTTGTCGTATGTGATTCCATACTTGTCCAGGATGTCCTCTATCTTCTTTTCATTGTTCCAGTCCTTTTCGTCTGAATACAATTCGATATTCAGAACGTCGATTTTTGCATAGGTGACCCCGTCCGCGTGAAAATTATCACTTTCCGGAATCCTCCATACAATAAAAGGCGGCTCTATCCAGTTATGAGTCGAAAAATGATCGTATTCATACGGCAAGCCGATTTCATTCAACATTTCTTTGATATTTTCAGCTGACATCATAGCTTTGATATGATCTCCTTTTCCAGCTCTGCTATTGCTGCCTGTTCTGCTGGTTCCACATGTTTGATTGCGGCTACCCTTCCGCCTCCTCTTTTCTGATGTCCTTTTTCAAGCAAATGCACCAGGGAGTATTTTGCATCGTGGATCGCAATAACTAAACTTGTAGAATTTTCTTTCACAACAGTTTTCTTCCATCCTTTTTTATACTTTCCGGTATTTACCGGGGATGTCTGTTTTAGCTTTGATACTGTCTTTTTTGCAACATTATTTACGCATTCCTTCGTTGTCTCAGTGCATTGTTTTCCATAGTCTTCAACAAGGCGATTTATTTCTGCTGCCAGATCATCAATTCTGATACTATCCGCCATTGTCGCCCCTCCTGTCTTTATACAACTGTACGATTTTTTCCAACGATAGATATATTGCAGGTGGTGCAGCGTCAAATTTCTCCTGAATCTGCACTATTTTGTACATTGCCGGATTATGTTCATTGATAATTTCATCTCTTTCAAAATCGAATGGATCCCAGAGCCAGCCGCTTTGCGAATCAATGATAACAATGTCAAGAGCTTCAATATCTTCCCTGTTCAGCACTGCTGCCGGAATGCTTAACAATTTTGTTATTTTATTTCCTGCTGTCTGTGCGTCAAAATATCGTCTCTCTCCGATTGTTCGGTTTCCGAAGCGAATGTTCTTGAGCTTCGTGTCTACGATCACCCTGTCTTCTGTTTTGCAGATACTGAGTATCCCGTCTGTAAACGTTTCAAACTGTTTACGCCTGGCTCTTGGCATATTCTTCCACCTTCTTTGCTATCTGCAGTCCAATAACCTCACTTTTGTAGTTTTTCCAAAACTGCTGCAGTTCTCCAGAATACTCATACATTACAAGCTGAAAAAGGAGCGTCCTTTCCTGAGTATCCCCCAGGAAATCGCACTCCCCTATTTTTCCGGCTAATGATGCCATGCCTCTTTTTATCATTCCTTGGAGCTTTCCATCTCCTTTTGGATCGTCCCAGGTGATGTCCAGATAGTTTCTGACATCCTCCAGAAGTTTTGATAAATCATTTTCTGACATAGCACTCATTTTATCACTCCTTGGTTACAGTTACGGTATAAGTCTTTGTCTGCTCTCCGTCTGTGACTTTAACAGTTACGGTATTTGCTCCGGCGGTCCATGTGATCTTTCCGCCGTTTGTTACTTTGCTGGATCCCGCAGTAATTTCAATTGCTGCTGTTCCTGATTTCGGGAACGCTGTGATTGTATTTGTTGCAGTTGTTGTTTTTGCTGTGTATGTGTTTGTGTCGCTGTCAAATTTCGGTGAGAGGGTTAATCCTCCGATTCTCAGGTCAGACAGCAGTGCATTATCTGCGTGCTCCTCCTGTTTACTTACAACCTCGAAGCGAACCGGATGCAGATCTGTAATGTCCAGAACGACAAAAGCATTGTTATCCAGTGCGAATCCATGAGCGTATAATTTGATAAGATATACTCTTTCGTCTTCCAGAAATCTGTATTCATCTGAATACTCAATCTTTCCGTTTTTGGACATTCCTACGCCAAGGAAATACTTTCCGGCCATTCCGTATACTGCAGTTCCTTCTGTAACTGCTGCCGACTGGATGATTTCCAGAGGAATCGGAAGTGTTGAAACATATACTCCGTCCGGAGACATTGCGCGTGTTGCCGGAAGGATTCGTTTCCAGTAATCTACCGGATTTACGATCATAATCAGGTTATCTACTGTTCTTGCCTGGCCTTTGCTGTTTCTTGCCATGATAGATGTAACATTTCCAAGCTGGATCATATCAAGAGCTGTCATTTTGATAGTCTCTTTTTCCGGATATTCTCCGGACACAACGTTCACTCCGTCTCCTACCTGGCGCGCCATTCCGATTGGCATGTCTTTTCCGGTACCATTTACAATTCCGTACTCAAGTCCATTTGCAAGAGCTTCTGTGAGCACCTGACGCACGTAGTTATCTAACCATGCAGGGCCTAAATCAAGCATAGCTTTTGATACTGGCAGGAATGCGCTCAGTTTATCCTGAGTTACATCTACTTCCTTGAATCCGGATGTCAGTTCTTCAATGATCTTGCTGCTGAGTTTGCCCCATGCTGCTTTCTGCTCTCCGTTTGTGTTCAACATCATTCTTGTGAGACCAGTTACAGTTGTCGCATTTAATTTTGACAGCAGCGGATGATTTGTTGTCAGTTCTTCAAATACAGAATCAATGATTGTCTCCGGGAAAACAGTCTCAATATTGTTGAGAGCCTGTTTTGGATCCGAAGATTTCATTGCGTCAATTACTTTCTCGTAATATTCTCTCTCTGCGCTTGTGAGCTGACGTACACCCCTCTGTGCAAGTACATTCATATCACTCTGATTTACAAGCTCTTTCGCCTGTTCAAGCACGTTCTCCTCGATATCCTGACATAATTCCAAATATGCTTTTGAAAACGCTTCTGAATCATTCTCCGCAACAGCAGCATTCATTCTGTTGAGGATTTCCGTTCTCTTTAATGCGGCAAAATCTTTATTTTTCATTTTACTCTCCTTTTTTGAATCCCTGCAGAAATCCCTGCAGTGTGTGTTTCTCTGGTTCTTCCGGTTTCTTTCCCGGTTCGGGTTTCTGTCCTTTCTGCATAAGCTCCAGCTGTTCTCTGAAAGACTTCGTATCTTTCATATGCTGCATAACTTCCTGGAGACGTTTCTGCATTCCTTCTTTTGTCATGTCTCCCTCTGGCGCGTGTCCGTAATCCTCTACCTTGTCGATCAGGCCATATTCCAGACAATCATCCGGAGTCAGGAAGGTTTCTGCTTCCATCATGTCTGCAAGCTGCTGTTCTTCCAGATTTGAACGCTCAAGGAAGATTTTCCGATTGCTTGCCGTAAGTACGTCAAGATCATCCGCTGTCTTTCTCAGCTCTCTTGCATTTCCGGATGCAGTTACCCATGGTTCGTGGATCAGTGCTGTTGTTCCTACGCCCATGATTCTTTCGTCACATGCCTGTAAAATCACAAAAGCTACGGAATACGCCACTCCATCAACGATTCCTTTTACATAGCTTCCGGACTGCTTCAAAAGGTTGTAGATAGTTACTCCCTCTTTTACAGATCCGCCATTTGAATTGATATGTAATTCAATCGTATGGTCTTCCGGGATTGCTGCCAACTGATCGCGGAAATACTTCGCAGATGTCTCGCTTTCTGTATATGACCATGTTTTCCAGTCAAATTCTCCATACGCCGATACATCATCATAGATGTATAGCAAATGTACCGCCGGATCTGCTGCCTGCTTAAAACAGTAATTTGTTTTATTCTGTGTTTTTTCCATTCCCGCCATTTTCTCCACCTCCTTCCAGGCTGTTCAATAAATCCTGTACTGTGCTGTAATTCTTTGTGATAAAATGCTGGTTCGCCCATTCTTCATTGATCTGCGGCTGTCCCATTGCACGCAAAATCATGTTAATCGTATGCGTTCCAGACTGTACCAGCTTGTCAATCTGCGTCGCATTGCTGAATATGTCAACATGCTTAACGTGTGACGTGTCTACCATGCAGCGGCTGCCCTTCAATACGGCTTTCCCGTATTTTTTACGGTTGATTTCGCTCTCTAAGGATCCGGCTAATGGATCCAGTGCAACAGTCAGCAGTTCGTCTATTGCCTTGCTGTTGTCCTGCACGTCCCCTTTCAGGATTGACGGAGGGATTCCTATTGCCCTCGCTGTAAAGTCGAATACATCATCATATAGTGCTTTTATGTCTCTTGTTGTTGTTTCATTGTAGTTCTTTGACCTGTTCGTTTCTGTGAAAGTATATCCTTCGAATAAGGGCAGAACTGCATTTTCGCTTTCAAAGAATGTCTTAAAATAATCATTCAGCAACTTTTTGAGAGTATCATCAAAGTTTTTGCTGTTCTGGGCTACGGCTGATATGTCCAGAGTTCCTTTTGAGCCATGTGACTGCATAAAGGTCTTTGCTCCGTACTGGATCAGCTTCGCATAGGAACCATATAGCCCCTGTAGTATCGTATTTACATTTTTCCAGTTCGGTTTTAGATACAGAACATCTGTGGATCTAAACGACCTCTGAAAAGTGTAATCATCAATCTGTACCTGGCTGTATGTGTTCCCGTACAGTGCGCTTCTGGTTGTGCAAAATGAATCTGCTACATAGAGCTGTCCATCTATTCCAGCAACAACCAACGCCTCTCCGTTTCTGAACATCTTTTCGATTAACTTATCAAAAAACTGCTGTTTATTCTGGTTTCTGTTTGGTTCGTAGTTCCAGGTATAATATTCATCCCGGAATATTTCGTCACCATTCAGGAATGTACGAATCTCGCATTTTCCTAACATTTTTGCAAGAATCTGAATTGCTCTCTGAAAAGCCAATTCCCTCAGATAAATTTCTGTCATTATGCTCTCAATCGGATTGTCTGCAATCTCAATTCGAGACACATTTTCAACTGACTGCTCTGGTTCTGGCTTCCCCCGTATCAGATTCCTGAATGAAAATCCCAACCTTTCTCACCCCCTTTCAGTAAGTCATTACTCCAATATCAGGCACTGCTGCCGTTTGTGCGTATGGGATCATGTCCTCTATTGTCATTGACGCGACAAGTGCCATAAACGAGTCAGTTTTTCTGCTTTTCGCTTCAATTTTCCCGTAAACATAGTTTCCTATGTCTGCATCATCTTTCTTTCCCGGTTTTCTCCCGTATGGGATCATTTTTGTATTGTTCGTCCCCCAGCGGAGCACTGGATTGTCTCCCCAGATAAAATTGTCATTTGCGAAACAGCTGTCTATCACTGTCGCAACTCTCATTATGTCTGAGGGACGTACAAGCTTTAAATTTTTATATACTTTTGCGTCGAATCCAATTTCCCGGAGTGCTGCCGCCAGCAGAGCATAGCGGAAATCGTCAATCGCAATTCCTTTTATGCAATATTTCATCATTGCTGCTTGAATATAATCAGTGATGATCTCCGGATGTATCTCCACATCATCCACCATTGTCAGCAGTCCTCTCCGTCTCCATTCTTCCAGAGGAGCTTTTATCCTTGGAATATCTTTTGACTGGCTGCACAACCATGAATGATTGATGTCATACCGGATATTTTCATCTCTGAAATGCAGATTTACGGAAACAAGGTCCGTAATCTTCGAGAAGTCAATCCCGCAGGTGCATGTCCACCCTGACAGATCCGGTATTTCTCTGTTCGTGAGCTTTATTTTCTCATACGAACACACTTTTATGTCTGCGGATCCGCTTGGGATATTCATTCTCTTTGTCATAAATGCAGTGAGACGTTCAGGATGCGCTAACCAGTCATTGTACTCTTTTCGCATTTCTCCCATTAACGTTGGGAGATATGGCAAGGACGGATTTGCTTTTTCCCAGTTCTTTTCGTCGTATACTTCTTCTTTGTTGTCCAGTCTGCAGATAAATGGCAGCATACCATTGTCCGGAAGATCATCAAAAAGAATATCCGTCGCTGTCCCAAGCATATCGTCAAGTGGTCCTTCTCTTATATCTCCCTGGGTGGTGTAGTAGGACCGGCGCGGATGTGGTTTCTTTCCAAGTCCGGTTGTGAACACTTCAATGTTCTTGTAGTCCTGATATTGATGTATCTCATTGAACACCACCATACCGGAGCGCATTCCGTCTTTTCCGGATGGGTTGTTTGTACGTCCCAGAATCGTTGATTTCGTTTCTGTTCCTACTACCTTCTCAGATGTCCAGTAATAGAATTTTTTTAATTTTTTCGTATGTTCAGGCGTTTCAAGAGCTTCCACCACGTCTTTGACGGGTCTTAGTGCCTGATCTTCGTTATTTGCACAAATATCTACGTCATACGCCCTGATTCCGTTATACGGACTTACCAGGCAGGCAGATTCCCACGCTATTGTTCCGTCCTTCCCCGCGCCCCTTCCGAGCATACAGAAAAGATCCGGCCAGCGCGGAGTCTTTGATACCCTCCAGTATGTGCAATCGTGCAGTCCCACGACAAAGATCTGCCAGGGAAATAGCTTTTCAAACGGGAAATATTTTGCAATCCCGATATATTTCGTCAGCTGTTCGCTGTCTGTGTATATGTCTTCGTTTTTGAAACAACTTCTGACGTGTGATACCAGTGCTTTGACTTCCCTGGAAGCTCTGATTTTCTCAGACTCTACGGCCTCCATGAACTCCTCTATGCGTGGATCACAATTCGTCATCATCATCCCCCTTTATTGTTTCTTTCGTTGTCAACTCCAGCTTGTCCAGAATCATCAGCATCTGTTTGTTGACAGCAACCAGATCTTTGACCGACTGGTTCTGTTTTACAATCGTTGCTTTCCCGCTTGCGGATGTGGTCTCAAAGGTCACTCCGCGCTTTTTTATATCTGTTTTTAGCTTCTTTTTGACATCATAGAGGGTCATATAGTCGTCCAAAAGGTCTTTGAAGACGGAAATATCTGCCTGTTTTTTTCTCAGCTGCTCTTTTAAGCTTTCTAATATATCCGCTTTTTTTTCGGCCATTTTTTCACCCCTATTTTTTTATTTTTTCATCATGTGCGACCTTTCGCAGATTTGTCGAGGCCACCCACCGGTCTCCGGCCGACCGCCAAAAATCGCAATTTTTTCGACCGGGGGTATCAGTCCCAGCGTTCCTCTGTCAGCGGTTCCTGCTTCTGTGGTTTTCTGTAACCATGCACTGCTTCATGGCACTCATGGCAAAGGCTTATAAGGTTTCTTTTCTTCACTCCATGCCACTCATACCATATGTCCAGAGCCATCTCAGGATGTCTCTTCACGTAGTTTACATGGTGTACTGTCGTGGCTGCTGTGTATCTGTGATGTTCTCTGCACCTCTGGCATTCATTGTGATCCATCTTCAACACCTGCTGCCTGACCTGCTTCCACCTGGTCCACACATAGAACCTGTGTATGTCGTTCGCTACGCACCAGCGCACGAACTCTGTTTCCTGTTGCGTCATATTCCTCCTAACTCAAAAGAGGACCTGCATATAGCAAGCCCTCTCTCGCGGGGAACGATTATTCTGTGGCTTTCCTGAATACCACGTTATCAATATATCATTTATTTTGTCCTTCGAGTACCGCATTACAGATACTCCTTTATCTTGTCTTTGTTATTGTTTCTCAGCTGTGCTTGGTACTTCTGTATTGCTTTCTGGAAGTTCTCCATACTCTTTCTGTATGCTTCTACTTCCGCAATGTTCTTTTTCCCGAACATACGTCTGTGCCTTGCCTGCATGTTCCTGATCCGTATCAGCATTCCTTTCGTCTTGTTATCCTTCAACAGTACAATATACTTCTTTCCGCACTGTTCGCACTGAATGTATTGGATGTCCAACTCTGTCTCTGGTATATGTTCTTCCTTTACGGTCTGCTCCATCTGGGCTTTGCATTTATCGCATTCTATCATTTAATCCTCCTTGCTATAATGCTGTAAAACCTTCTGCGCATTTCATAGAAGTATGATCTCTCGCATGGAATGCCTCTGGCTTTCATGGTCTGAAATGTGCAGTATTCTGTTGTCACATAATACAGCAGATATGGATACAGCTCTTTTTCTTTTCCCACTGCTTCCATGGCTGCGTCTTCAATCTTCTTTATCTTGCGTGTGATCTCGGCCGCTTCCATGGCTGCGTCAGCAGTTGAGTCAGAACAGTTATGTGATCCCGGCTGTCCAGTCAGATTCTGTCCGGCTCTTGTGTCTCTCTTTACGGCCAGCTCCTCTTTCCACTCTGTATACTGCAAGCAATAGTTGTATGCGGTCTGAAAAGCTCTCTTTGATATATTATATTTCTTTCTGTTCAGCGGTCTCACGTTTGGCATATCTGCCCTCCTTAAAACTAATTATTTTTCTTGATCTGGCCAGTATTCCTGTGTGTCCATGAATTTTATTTCTCCCGGATATACCTGTTCTACTTTTCCGTTTTTATATTCCACAATTGCAAGTGTAATATTTGTTTGTCCTCCTGGATGTCCACCCACCAGCGACGACGGTTCAACAACTGTTGCAAGTTCTGTCCATCGGTGAAATATAGCTTCTCTTCCTCTTGCTCGACACAAACGGTGTTTTCGCAATTTTTCATAATGCTCTTTTGTGGTAATCACATAGCCGTTGTCTGTCGTAATCTCTGTATTACTGCATAGGAATGGCTTCTGTGCCACATTGTCAATTAATTTCTTAACGTCGTTAATGTCCATCATGTTTGTGATCCTCCATGATAAAATTTTTTCCGAATATCTTCATAAACTCTTCCCTGCTGCCGAACCAGTCCTCAAAAGCTCTCTGCCCCTCTTCATGCAGCATATCCATGACCTTTTGATTTGAATGTACTGCCTCCGGCCCTGTCCCTGCCAGGTGATGCACATTGCAGAGATATACTTTCAGTCCATAGTGTCCTGAATGTGTCCGATTCGGACACCCTCCGAAAATGTGATGCTCCTGGAGAACTGGATGTCGTCTGTAATCATTGTGTAGCTTCATACAGAGATAGCAAGTGCCGCTTTCTCTGCTGTGCAGGATGCTCGGTCTCTCTGGTTCTTTCTTCTTAGTCCGTTTTTTCTTTTTCTGCTTCGGAAATGACTGCATTTCTGTGTTCCTCCAGCTTTTTCTTATAATTTGCATGATAATCTGTCAACCAGTTTGTCTGTCTCTTCTGGTTTGCAATCACTTTTACCTCTTTAGCATCCATTTTCTTTCATTTCCTCCGCGTCTTCGTAATCAGCAAGTTTTTCAATCATGGTTTTCAAAATTTCACAATCACCAGTTCCACGTGAACAGTCATTGCAGTAATGTGAACATATAATTTCTCGTTTTTCGTTATATGTGATATTTCTACCATTTCTTTTAGTTAATCTCGTCATGTTTTTCTCCTTTTCATCAAAACGGCATTTCTTCCTCTATTCCCTCCGGAATATTCATAAAACCGTCTGGATCTGTTTCATGAGCTGGCTGTGGGTGACTGCTGCCGGATCCGGCGTTCTTTCCCTCTGCAAATTCCTGTTCATCAACCACAATTTCTGTTGTGTAGACCTTATGTCCATCTCGGTTCGTGTAACTGCCGGTCTGGATGCGTCCAGAAACAACAATTTTAGTTCCCTGTCGCAGATATTTCTCTGCAAACTCCGCAGCGTGGCCAAAAGTCACGCAATTGATAAAGTCTGCGGTTGCCTCGCCGTCACGATGGAATCTCCGGTCTACTGCAAGTGTATATCTGGCAATTGCCAAGTTATCTCCGGAAGCGTAGCGCACTTCCGGATCTCTGGTTAAACGTCCCATTAAAATTACTTTATTCATCACATTCTCCTCTTGAATCTATTTCTTGGAGGTCTTGCCTCCCCCCCCGTTTCGTTTTTGTTACATACGCTGTGCGGCGTGAGTTCATTTCCATGTCAATCAAATTTCCACACTGTAAGCATTCCTGCGTCAGTTCTGCAGTGTTTCTGTTTGTCATGTACTTCCATGAACTTCCGCAGGCTTTACACTCTGCATACATTGGTTTTAAAGCTCTAAGCTGTGTTACGTGTCCGCATTTCTTACATTTGTGCTGTGTCTCTGGCTCTTTTGCGTTGTACGAGATTGTCTCTCCACATTCTTCGCAACGAATATGTAAAAATCCTTTGTATTCTTCTGCAGCTTCGCTAATCGTTGTCTCCGGTACCTGATCTGTTTTCTTTTCCGGATCTTCAATCTCAAAATCATCATTTTCGAAATCATACTTTCGTGCCAGTTCTGTCACATCCTTGAGGAAATCATATTCTTTCGAGTCTGAGATCCGTACATGCAGTGTAAAATTACCGGTTTCATTTTGAATTATCATTTCCATTTGTCTTTTTTCTCCTTTACCATTACTATTTTTGTGCCTTTGATACGATATGCTCTTGAGTCTCCCGGATGTTCCGTCTCAAGAATGTGATCCTCCAGCATCATTGTTATATGTCTTCTGATTGTTGCCTTTGACAGTCCTGTATCTGTCGCGATCTCATAAATGGCCGGTGAATAGCAGTGCTGCTTTATGTATTTAGCGATAAATTTCAAAATCTTCTCTCTGTTGTCCTCTGCTTCTGCTGTTGCATAGTTCAATTCCATTCACCTCTTTTTCTGCGGTGTGCTGTCAATGTTTTTGTTGTATTTACCACATTTCTCGTATTTACTGCGTATGAACTTTCCGGAACTTCGGAAATGTTGATTCCTATGCCTGCAAACAGTTTTATCAGTGCATCCGCTGCCTTTCTTATCGTTACCCTGTTACCGGCCCATGCTTTTGTGAATTGTGTTGCAATTTCTTTCAGCTTCTCGCAGTCCCAGGAGTAGTTTACTGTCGTTTTCTTTCCTCCCCACGGCTTGTTTATTGCCCGGTGATAGCTTTTCCCGGAATATTTCATTTTCTTCGGTGGATTTTTTCCGGTGACCTGTTTGAATAATTTCTTTTTCTGTCTCTTATTCATTTCTTTCCTTTCCCGTTGCCCAGCAGCCGATCACAGACGAATTCGAATTCTAACAATAGTTCAAAATCCGTCTTTCTACTCAACTTCCTGTCAATCTCTTCTACCTTGTATTCTCCGAAAATACGATCCCCGGAGGCTCTTGCGTTGTTTATCTGAGCAGTTGTACAATGTAGCTCTTCCTTGATCTCTCCGCTTGTTACATTTTCCAGAATCAGATCACCAGATCTATTTCTTACCTCATACAGTTTCTTGACCATTTTGCCCTCCTCAATGTCCGGCAAGGAACGTTTGCATCATTCTAGTTCTCCAGTCTGTCTGATTGTCCGTCCATTTTTCACACTGATCGTCGTCTTCTACCAGACGGCCGGTGCGATCGCAAAGACCACAATCATTTTCTTTACAGGTTTTGCAAGTCTTCTCCATTTTCTATCCCTCCATTTCAATTCCATTGTCAATAAGTTCCTGCATTTCTGCGTCCAGAATGCGGACGTAAGTTCCTCTTACCATCCGCATTACTTCCGGACTTAATTCTTTTGTGTTCTTTTCTGATACCAGGCTTTTTGCCAGGGCGAATACATATGCAACGCTTTCATCCTCTGTAACAGTTTCCTGAAATTCGATTACAAGGATTTTTCTTTCCTCATAGCTGATAATCCATGCGTTCTTTACGATTTCCTTGTGCAGCTCAATATGAACATAAAACGGTTTTTCCTGCAATTGTTAGTCCTCCTGACTTTCGATTATCTTTTTGATGATTCTAAGTCCTCCGACGATTAACTGCTGCCTGTAAATTGCCATCCATGGAAGACCTGGCTCTTTTTCTTCTGCTTCAAGAATTTCTTTGAGTTTTCTTTCCTCGTCATACAAATAGCCTGTTATTTCTGTGCTTGTCGGTATCTGAATATCTTTAAGCACTTCCTCCCATGTGCTTGGAATCATTCTCCAAGTGTTTGACTTTTCGTCCTGCTGCTTTTTGGTAGCGTTTTCTTCCTGATCTGATGCTTTTTGGCAGCGTTCTTCCTTTGCATCAAATTCCGGTGAATATGGATCATATAAATTTTTCGCTTCTACGATCAGGCGGCCGTACTTCATTGTTACTTTTTCCTTTTTGACCGTAATTTCCAGACCTGCTGCAAATCCCATGAAAGTATATTCAACTTCGCTTCCGGAAACTTCGTGCCATCCATGCGGTGCTATCTCTTTTTGTACTGCTTTTGCCGCTTCGCCATTATTCTTGCACTGTCTGCATATTCTCATAATTGTTTTTAATTTGTTTGGATACGCCTCAAACAACGCTTTTACTGCTTCTGCTTCTGTAAGTGTGCTCTGTGGCTTCTCCGGAGCGTCTACGGATACTATGCGGACTGGCTTCTGCTTCTTTCCGAATCTTTTCACCAATTCCTCAGACAATTCATTCCATGTCAGGCTGTACTGCATTGTACTGTCGGGGTTGAATGTTATTCCCTCTTTGTTTGCCTGATAATTGAAATGTCCGTTTCTGATCCTGACATCCCGGTACCGGATACTGATTAAGTATGCAGCCATTCTTGTGTCGCATTTGACGACTCTTTCTCTCTCGCCTTTGTTCAATGCTTCAAACAGTCGCTCTATCTGCAATTCTGGTTGTACCGGTGTCTCATTCTCTGGCGGTCTCTGCTGCCCGGTTGCCTGCGCAAGCGTGAACTGTCCCGGAATGTCTCTGTTGTCTTCCTGGAGCTTCTTGAAAGCTCTTACCTCTGCTTGCGTTATGATGTCATGTTCCATGTAGTGCTCCATAGCCTGCTTCTGATATTTTTCATCCAGATCCGCAAGCTCACGGGCCACGGTGATGTTGATTTTCTCTGCCTCAAACTCCGCCATCCATTCGGCGCTGAGTCTTTTCTGGACTGCGTGGTATCTTTCCATCTGTGTTCCGGATACTCCGATCGTCTCCCGCACCATGTCCCTTGTTTTGCCTTTCAGCTCTGTGAGTTCTCGCAAGCCTTTTATAATTTCTTCTGTCTCAAGAGCTTCTTTCATCTTCTCCCAGTCCGTTTTTTCTCTGAACCGGTTTGCCTGGATAACTGCCAGTTTTTCAAGAAGCTGCGTTGTCTCATGGTCTTCTTCGCCATCCTCCAGAAACATTTTTCTGGTATCTTCCTTAACTGTCGTGTATTTGCAGTTAATTTTTCTAAATTCCTCATGCCCTTCCTCTACAAGCATTCTGCAGCACATTGTCCTGCAGTGTCCGGAAATTATGTGATCTTCCCCGTTTACGTCCTCGATCAGGACATCTTGCATTACTCCAAACAGCTGAATTGAATTTTTCAGCCCCTGGAGCCGGTCCGGGTCTGTCCCGTAGAAATTTTCTTTCGACGGGACAAGTTTGAATACGTCTCTGTATACAGTATCGCTTGTATTTTCCTGTTGCACCTGTTTCGGACGTTTGTTCACCATATCGGCAAGGTTAAAAGCCATCAGTCCTCCCCTCCTTCCTTTGCGCATTTCATGCACACTGCAGTTATGTATTCGTTTACAAGGTCTTCGTAGTCTTTCGCCGCCAGAGATCGTGGAGAATACAGTGGAATCGGTATCCTTGCATACGTGCTTTCAGATACCTTTCTGGAATATCTTATTTTTGTCTGGAGCATTGGATAGCCTGCTGCCTGGATCATTTCCAGTCCCTGTGCCTGAGCTTCGTTTCTTCTGTCGTACTTCGTGATGAAGATCCAGAAATTTTCCAGATCTTTGTTCAGGTCTTCTTTTGTATATCCAATCTGTCTCACCAGCTCCGGCAATCCCTCAGTTGTATTGTCGTCGATTTCAACCGGAATCAGCACATCATCACATGCTGTCAAAGCGTTAATGGTTGATACATTAATATCTGGAGCGTTGTCAATAATGCAGAAATCGTACTGATCTTTCACACATTCAAGAGCGTCCCTGATACGGAACTGCTGTGGGCGTGTCTGATCTAACATTACTTCCTGATTCGCACTAAGCAGCCGCATATTTGCCGGGAGGACATCCAGACCTTCAAAATCTGTGTGCTTAATGAGCTTATTCATCCAGTCTTCCGGATGTCTGGCTGTCATAATTCGGTCAATTCCTTCCCCGTCCTGGGTGCGTCGGTTTAATCCACGTGACGCGTCTCCCTGCTTGTCGTTGTCCACCAGGAGAACTCTGTTTCCCTGACTTGCAAGAATATATGCGACGCTGTTTGATGTGATCGTCTTTGCAACTCCGCCTTTTAAATTTATTACTGCGATTGTTCTCATAATCGTTTCCCCTTTTCTTTGTTATTCCCATTCTTCGCCCCGGCTACATCCTTCGTCTTCTTCCAGGAATCCTCCCAGAGTGCCATAAATTCTGCATATGCTTCTTCCTGATTTCAGATGTTGTCTTTGCACGCATTCTTTGCAGAGCGTAATTTTTCTGTACTTCTGCATAAGTTTCCATGCTTCACTGTGGTCAAAAGAATTGATTTTGTCATATTCTGCTTTTATTTTGCTTATGTGCTTACTCATTTCGCACGAACTGCAGAAATAATACTCAAGTGCTTCCTGGCTGGTTGTCTTCTCTCTGTATTGACAGATATTGTCGCAGATGTAAGTCTCCAGGGCTTCAATGTCTGTGTCTATTCCTTCGCTTTCGGTCTTCGTCGGCGCGGCGCATCCATTCAGGTTTTCCTCCTTCTGGTTCGCTTTCAAAGTAAATCCCTCCTTTCCGGTCTTTGTAGTATGTGAATCTGTATCCGGATTTAATGATCTCACCCAGATACTCCATTTCTGCCGGGTTCTGTTCCGGTCTCAGGCTCCATCCCTTCCCCCATATCTCCTCCGGCTTCACGTTTCTTCATTTCCTCCTGTAACCATGCTGAGTATGTATGTTTCCCAGTCTGTGAGGATATTGTGATCTTGCACTCCTGCAGCTTCTTGCAGGCTTTCTCCCACTCCTGGGCGTTCTTTATCGGTTTTCCTTTTGTATCCTTGAATCCTGCTGCCATCATGTCGTCAGTTTTCAGAATCCGCGTTGCAACAAATGCGTCTCTTGTATATACGCATACTTCACATTCTTTGTGAAAATGTCCCAGGGCTTTTATAAGGGCTTGCAGGTTCGTCTTGTGATATGTTCCCTCAATGCTTCCGAATCCCTCTCTGGTTATCGGTGTGCCTTTGAATATCGTTTCGATCACGTACCCATATTTACGCTGCATACATTCCTGAGACTGTTTATCTGTCTCCAGATATATGTTTACCTTCATGCCCTTTCCCTCTTTTTCTTTGCTTTCTTCTTTTCCTGTTTTGGCAGTCGAACTGTTCTAATCAGAGTGTAAGATCGGTACTGGTAGCCTGTCAGATCATTCACGCCTTCATGCAATGAGTCTTTTTCCACCTCCCAGCCCTTCGGCACTCTGACTTTTCCCCATGTTTTCCAGTGTTTATACACTTTTTTCTCTGGCTCCGGAATTGGAAGATTGCGTGATGCGGAATAGTTTGCCTCTCTCAGTCTCTTGTCCGTCTCCGGTGTCTTCGTTATGTAGTTGGCCAGTTTCTCAAACTCGCCTTTTTGATACAGAAGCTGATTCTGTATCTGTCCGTGTTTCCACGCTTTCGCAAGAATAACGTCCGTGTCAGGAATCCTGTTCACTATGATGTGAATGTGCCAGGCTCCCCTTGTACCGACTTCTATATTCCGCATCCATTTCAGTTCTGCTCCTCTTTTCTTGTATTCCCTTCTGAGTATCTGCAGAAATGCTTTCCAGTCTTCCTTTGCTTCTTCCATGGATTCCGGTCTTTTGTCCTTCTCGTATGATAATCTTGTGAAATAATCATCTACATCAAAATTGTTCCGGATCTTCCACCTTGCCAACCTCTCCCTGCTGTATCTGTTCCTCTTTGCCATCTGTTCCGGAGTGGCTTTCTTTTTCTCCTGTCTCTCCTGTCCTGGTGCTCCATACTTTGCCGTGTGATATTCATACACCTCTATGGCATTCCGGAACCTCATTCTTTTACACATGTAACTCATTATCGTATCCCCTGTTTTGAATCCATCTTTAATACTCTTAGCAAGTAAGCAACAGGGGCTTTCGTTCCCCTGCTTTTTCGACTTACTTTCATTTATTTTTCAAGGATCCGGTGTTGCCTTTTTAGTTTACATAATGCCTTTGTTATTCTTAACTGATTCGTGCCATGCTTTTGCAGCCGCTTCGCTCATGTTCTTGTTGATTGTACTCTCCTGCACTTTCCAGCCAGTTCCGTTAATAATTTCTCTCGCGCAATCTTTCGCTTCCGGATTCGTTTTTTTAATTGTCTGCGCCAATATCTCCAACGCATTGATTAAGAACGGAAGATCTCCCACCGGAGTGGGAAAAATAAAATCGGAAATTTCGTTCAGCCACATCTGCTGTCGTATTCCGCATAGTGTTCTTGTTTCTTCTTCTCCTGCTGTTTTGATTTTTTCCATAAATTCTCCGAATCCTTTATAGTCTGTTTTTAACATCTTCAATCCTCCTTGACATTTCCCCATATTTTCTTTATACTATTTGAAAAGGTTGTTTTTTCTTTTTGCTCTCACGTCCGCCAACGTGAGGGCTTTTTTCATGTCCTGTATCCTCTCCTCAATCCAGATCAGGCCGGAGAGGATGCAGAAAGATACTGCAAATGTCAGGATGATTTCCTGCATTCTGCTGTCGATCGTCCAGATCGGCAGCATAGAAACCAGGTACCCGGATACCAATGAAATTATTATTTTTCGTTCCATTTCTTATCTCCTTATGTAGTTGTCATAGTTCAAGCTGTTTCCTCTTTTTCTTTTGGCTTTTCCTTCACCTTTACGGTGATCTCAACGCCATGCTTCTTTGAGAGGATCGCGGCAAGAGTTTCGTAGAACCTTACCGCGTTAAATGTTCCTTGTGTTTCCATCTTCTTCCCCCTCCTAAAACTCAAATTCTACTGCAGGAGCTGTCGGCATTGGTGTATATCCGCCAGCCAGCTCCAGGCGTCTTATTGCTTTGCGTCGGCTTGCTTCGCTGTTGTCCCAGGCATATTCGTATCCATCCGGAGCCGGTCCGCGTTTTGTTTTCCCGTTACAACGATCAGTGATAGCTTGTCTACTCAAAAAATTCTTTTTCGCTGCTTCTCTCGCAGATCTGTAATATTCCACATCCTGTCCGCAACTGTCCAATTTCACGACTATTTTATTTCTGGAACTGTAACCGGTCAGCTTTCCAAGTTCCTGTCTGGGTATGTATGCTATATTGTTTATGTGATTCTCGGACTGCATTCCGTTCTTATGATACGGAACCGCACCGTCAGGAACAGGTCCTAAAAACGTCCTTGCAATCAGGGAGAGAACTATCTCCTCTTTCGCTTTTCCGTCTTTTGTGAGCTTCACAACCAGGCGCTGACTCCCTTTCATTTTTTTGTGATAGGGAGTCATGCTGCGAAACTGTCCGGATTTCAAAGTTCTCCGGATGTTCCCCTCTGTGCTCGCCTGGTATTTACCGTCATATCCTGGAATATCTTTCCATCTTTCAATCAAGGTCGTCCCTCCCTTATGCCGGCTTTTTCTGAGCCGACATGCTTGCACCCACCTTGACGCCTTTCAGGAATGTATCCATCAGTGTCTGCTTTGTGATGTTTACAGACTGCAGAAACGCTGTCAGTTCTTCGGCTTCGGCTTTGTCTTCCATGCTTAACATTACTTCCATATTCTTCTGTGACATATCTTTCGCCCCTTTCTGGCTTACCTCATCAGTGAACACGTTGCCATCGTGTCCAGACGGTCATTGTTGACCGTTTCGGCTATTCTTCTTTCCATTGGTATGATGTACATGCTATACACTGTTTACACTTTTCCAGTGGTTCATCTGATGCTTCACCTCCGAATCCCATACAGGTTCCATCGCTGTCTCTTCCTGCACTTCCAATCTTTTGCTGTATGCTGCATGTCTGGATCCGCTTCTCTATCCTGTACTCTTTACAGATGATTTTCTTTCCAACTGTGCATCCTTTCTTTCTCGCATACTTAGCGGCCCATGCCCTGCTAACTCCGTCATTATTGGATGTCCAGCCCATAACCCATTTGCCGCAAATATCGCAATATACATCCGTATCTACCTTTCTTGTGATTGCCATTTATGTTGTGCTCCTCCGTTTCGGCTTGTACTTTTCTTTCTTCTCTCCTATACTTTAGTTATCAGTCTGTACCAGAGACTGAAAACTAAAGAAAGGAGACCACTACATGAGCGAAAAAGAAATTGCAATTCATAATATTGCTCTGCTTTACAGTATTCATAAGGAGCTGCACCCTGATGATACTGAAATGACTCTTGAAATGATCGCTGCTAACTACAGTAGAACCGTTTCAGAAGTCAAGGAGATTCTTCTGTAATCTCGCAAATAGCGAATGGTTTCAGCTTTCTGATCCGTTCGCTATTTTGTTTTATCGCAGATTCTAAATACTTTGGAAGTAACTCAGCTTCTCCCTGAGTCCATCCGCATTCCTGCATTTCTTTTAAAATCTGCCTTGCTGTTCGTTGGATCATAAATTCGTCTATTCCTCCAACTCTTCTCCTGGGTCTCTCCAGCATTTCACATCCCCTTTCTTTTAATTGTTATTCACTTTCGCCCTCCCTTTATCCTGACGACTATGCAGTTTTCTTAGGTTCGATATTCTTTGCCAGCTGCATTCCGATCATGATTCCCTTGATTTCTCTTTTTTCATTTTCAGTTAACTGTTTCAGCATTAAAATCATTCCTCTGAGATCTTCTTTCTGCTGTTCCAGAGTTGTCCTTTCTTTCGTTGTTGTCATATATCTCACCCCTTTCGCTCAATCTATTGACTTTTAGCTAATGTTCTCCTATTCTGATATCACAAGGCACTGCCATGCCTGAGTTTTATGAAAGGAGAAATGTGCAATGCGTAAACCATTTACTTATTCACTGTCAGATAATGATGTCCTTACTATCATTTCTGTCTTAACAGTCATGGTTAATGAACTCCCGGATTCCGATTTAGTATCCCCTGAGATCATTAGCCAGGCTTTGTACTACAGCGATCAGGCACTTGAAACATTGAGTAATGGCGGAAATCAGATTTCCAACAATCAGCTTTCTGCTATTCATATGGCTTTGCAGTTGGCTGATGGAATTATTTCCGGTCAAGTTCCAGCAAGTAACGATTCCATAGAGCTTTGTAAAAACTCTTTGTTCTCGATTCGTAAATTGCTTTCTGTGTTTGATAAGTATTTTTCAGATTGACCTTTCGATATTTCAATTTGAACCATTTTGTTTTTGGATGAAAGTTTACAGTTATCTTCCATCTTTTGTCCGTTTCCATTTGCTTCACCTCTTCCCTGTCTTCTATGTTGACATTATATTCTACGCAGTTGATTTTGTCAATACTTTTTGTCTACTATGTTGACTTTTTGACTTTTTAGTGATATTCTACTTTGTAGAAAGAGAGGTGAATTCAATGACCCAAGGTGAACGTGTTCGTTCTGTTAGAAAAGAACTTAACCTGACACTTGAAAAATTCGGTGAAAAATTGGGTGTCAGCAAGGGAGCAATCTCAGCCATTGAGATTGGAACGCGGAATCTTACTGAACAAATGACAAAATCCATTTGCCGCGAATATAATGTAAATTATGATTATCTGGTAAATGGTGAGGGAGAAATGTTTGACGATCTGCCGCAGACAGTTCTTGATGAGTTGTGCGTGCAATATGATTGCGACAGTTTCGATCGAGTCCTGATCGAAGAATATTTAAAACTCAGTGCTGATGATAAGCAGGTTCTGAAAGATTTCATTAAAAGACTTAGCAAAAAGATTTAGTGCTGCAGTTTTGGATATAAAAAAGGGAACCCTTTCGGATTCCCTTTTCGATCACTTCTGGCCGTGAACGTATATGTACTGTATGAATTTGTATATGCGTTGCAGCTGGCTTTCAGATGTGATCTTTTGGAGCAGTGCGTCGATCTTCTGGCGTGTGTCCATCTGCATCACCTCTTTCTGATCTGATTATATACCAGTTTCCAGAAAGAGGAAATACGTTCAGCTCCGTTTTCCCGATATCGGGAAATAGTTCTGATATGAGTATTTTGACGTTTTATTCTGCTATACTATTTGTATTCAGATGTAAACAAATCTGTCATTTTTACATCAAGTGCGCGTGCGATTGCTTCCAACTGGCACAGCGTCGGAGATACCAGACCATTTTCAATGTTATTTAATGTTGTTTTTCCAATTCCGGTCATTTTCTCCAGCTGTTTCAATGTGATTCCTCGTTTGTGCCTTGCCTGCCATGTCAGAACATCCATGTGCATTTCCTCCGTATATATAGGATGCACATAAAAATATAATAATATTCTTTTTTATCTCAAGGAGGACTGCCAATGAAAAAAGGAATGCGTACTCCAAGTATCAAAAAGAGTGTTCGTGCAAAAACTACCGGAAAAATCAATAGGTCTATTAAGAGATCTATTGATCCCACCTATGGTAAAAAGGGAATGGGAATGATTAAAGACCCTAAGAAAGCAGTTTATAATAAAGTCTATAACAAAACTACTTTTTCAGTAAAAGACATTTATAAGGCTTCACGTTCAAACAACTCCGCGAGCACTTCCGACACATTTCATTCAGAATCAAATTTCGAGAACGCAAGCGTTCCTAATCTACATAATGAAAAAGTGTCAAATGATCCTTACATCATTTCGGATGGAAAGGCAATTTTCGGTAAGAAAAGTTATAGTGAAAAACAATTGAAAAGATATTCTATTTCTCTTATGATTGTGGGTGTGTTTTTGATTGTATGTGGTTTATTGGTTCTTCCGATAGGTCTTATTTTTTCCCTATTTGGAATTATCACTGTATGTGTTTCACGTTCTTACGCAAAAGCAAGGAAAGAATTATCGAAATAGAACAATTTAAAAGTCGCCCCAGTGTTGGCACACCAGGACGACCTTGTGAATCTTTGCAGCTATCAGTTGATGCTACAATTCTTCCCTAGACAGTTAGAATTATAGCACGAACTGATACGCCTGCATAGGTGTATTTTTTATACCCATTTTTAAGGAGTGATATGTTATGAGTATAACAAATGTTGCTATATATGTACGTGTCTCCACAGACCGACAGGCGAAAAAGGGAGACAGTATTGATGAACAGCTCTCTACCTGCAAAGCTTATATTGCATCCAAAGAAAACATGGTTCTGGCCGGAACCTATATTGACGATGGAATCTCCGGCAGGAAAATCAAACGTGGAGATTTTGAGCAGTTGCTTGATGATGTCCGACTCGGACGCGTGAATCTGATTATATTTACTAAACTTGACCGTTGGTTCCGTAGTCTGAGACATTATCTGAATACGCAGGCTATTCTCGAAGCGAACCATTGCGACTGGCTTGCTGTCGATCAGCCGTACTTTGATACGACCACACCGCATGGCCGGGCTTTCGTTGCGCAGTCCATGACCTTTGCAGAGCTGGAAGCGGAAAACGATTCTGTCCGGATCCGGGATGTGTTTGACTATAAATACCGGCAGGGTGAAGTTTTATCCGGCAAAGTTCCTCTTGGATATTCTATCGAAAACAAACACCTTGTGCCTAACCATGACGTAGACAAGGTGCTGCATATCTTCCAGTTTTATGCTGAATGTGGTTCTCTAAATCAAACAATCGCGCATCTGGAATCTGACATTGGGATCATTATGTCCCAGGACAATCTCAAAAAGTCTATTCTAAAAAATAAGAAATACATTGGAGCGTTCCGGGATAACGATCATTATTGTCCTGCTATCATTCCAGTTGATCTGTTCGAACGTGTGCAGGAACTGCTTGCTATTAATATCAAAAGCAGTCAAAAATACAGTTATGTGTTTAGTGGCTTGCTTCGCTGTGCTCACTGTGGTCAGGCTTTTTCTGGATTTACACAAAAAGCAAAGAAAAAATCCGGTGGTTTTTACAAATATCCGTACTACAAATGTCATGGGGCTTATCCTAATAAGCGTTGTATCAACCGCAAGATGGTTCCCGAATCATATATAGAAAAATACCTGCTTATAAATGTCAAAGATCTCCTGCAGGAGCATATTGCAGAATATGAGATTGCAAGTGCAAAGATTGTTGATTATGATTCCCGGAGAGCTACACTTCTGAAAAAAATTGATAAACTGAAAGATCTGTACATAAACGACATAATCACCATGGATGAATTAAAAATGGATAAAGAGAAATATATGAAAGAATTGGAAGATCTCCCACGCAACCAGAATCAGAAAGATCTAGCTCCAATCAAAAAACTCTTGAAAATGGATCTTGATTCGATATATAAGACGCTGGAACCGGCAGAACGCCGTCAGCTCTGGAGATCTGTCATTAAAGAAATTCAAATTGACGATCATAAGAATTTAAAGATTATTTTTTTATGACTTTTTTATAGTAGTAACTGGTAGTAACCTGTAGGCTCATCTGCCAGAAGAATCGAAGGTTTTGCCATCAGCGCTCTTGCGATTGCCACCCGCTGCCGGCCTCCGCCGGACAGTTCATGGGGATACGCCGTAAGTCTGTCTTTGATCTGCAGCAATTCCGTGATCTCCTGAAAAAATACCGGATCCGGCCCGGAACCTGCCAGACTTAATGGAAACAAAATATTTTCCTGAATGTTAAGCGCAGGAATCAGGTTGAAATTCTGATACACAAACCCCACCTTGTTCCTGCGAAATACTGCAAGCTCCTTTTCCTTCAGACCAGACAGGTTTACACCGTCTACAATCACTTCCCCTTCATCGGGAATGTCCAGTCCGCCCATCATGTTCAAAAGAGTGGTCTTGCCGGAGCCAGAGGCTCCGATGATCGCGGTAAATTTGCCTTTTTCGATGGCAAGGTCAATGCCGTTTAACGCCTTTACCTGTCCCTCTCCTTTTCCATAGGTTTTATGCAGATTTTTTACAGTTAAAATATCCACTTCCTTTTCCTCTCTCCCTCTGTAGTTTCTATCTCTTATAGCATTCTCTGTCTTTACTGATCTCTTCCTTTCTTGGAAAGCGTTCACCATAGGGTCAGCTTAATAAATACACGGAAAAGGTCGTTCCCTCTCCCATTTTCGATTTCACGCTGATATATCCCTTTTGACGGTTGATAATGCCATTTGCCAGATACAGCCCAAGACCAACTCCTTCCTGCTGCGCGGCCTCCTCCGCCCTGTAAAACCGCTGAAAAACATCCTGATAATGGGCTTCCGGTATGCCCATTCCTGTATCCTTAATGTCAATGCGGGTATAAAACTGCCATGGTCGTACCATGATGGACACATGGCCGCCCGCCGGCGTATATTTCACAGCGTTATCCAAAATATTTCCCAGAGCCTCCGCCGTCCATTTCGTATCGTGCTGTACCGTAATCTCCGGATCGCATTCTACAGAAATCTCAATACCTTTCCCCTCTGCCTTGGCCCACACGGCACTCATTGCCTGTGCAATGGTTTCATGGAGCCGCCCTTCTACCGGATGCAGCACAAATGTCCCTGTTTCCAGTCTGGACATATGAATCAGAGACTGTATAAGGAAATCCAGCTTATCGATCTGTTCTTCTAACGTTGTCAGAAATATCTGTCTTTTTTCTTCTGTAAGATTTGGCTTTTGCAGGATCCCGGAATACAGCTTCATATTTGCCACAGGAGTCTTTACCTGATGGGAAATATCACTGACAAGGCTCTGCAGGATCTCCTTGTCCTTCCGGCTCTGCATTCTTCCCTCCTGCATAATATCATAATACTGCAGAAGCTTTCCCTGCACCTTTGCAGTCAGGGAGTCTTCATAGGGCTGAAAATATTCCGGCTGACGTCCTGCAATAGCTGCATCCAGCGTCTCACAGATATCATCCGAAAACTGTTCGATCTGTCTCCTCTTTAATGCAGACCACAGAAAATTTAAGAGAACAATTCCCCCGCAGACTGCCAGAATCCCATAACGTACGGAAGCTCTCGGTACATACTCCCATAAAAGCCAGAACAAAAATCCCACAAGAACCGTACCTAATAAAAACAGAGCGGCAGACAGCCATCTTGTCTGTTTCTTTTTCATTGTGCCTTTCCTTTCCAGATATACCCCATTCCCCGCACTGTCTGAATATAAGTGTGGGAAAAGTCTTCAATCTTGGTCCGCAGGCGGTTCATGGTTACCGTCAGTGTGTGATCGTCAATAAAGTTTCCATCGTTGTCCCATAGCCGTTCCAGCAGAATCTGTCTGGTAAGGATCTGACCTGAATTTTCTGTCAGGATCCGCAAAAGCTTATATTCATTCGGTGTAATAGACAGTGTTTCTCCATTCCGCTGTGCTGTCAGAGATCCAAAATCCAGTGTCAGAAACCCGTCGCTCCACTGCACATGATTTTTGGCAGCCTTCTGTCCCTGAGCGCGGCGCAGAGCTACTTCCACCCGTCGAAGAAGAATCTTCATATTAAAGGGCTTTGTTACATAATCCTCCGCTCCAAGATCAAATCCATCCAGAACATTCTGCTCCAGATCATTGGCAGTCAGAAAGATCACAGGAAGTTCCGGGTACATGGTTTTAATCTCCCTGCACAGATCAAAACCGTTTCCGTCCGGAAGATTTACATCCAGAAGCACCAGATCCAATTCACTGTTTTTCAGCAGCTGACGGGTTTTCTGACAGTTAAACGCTGCCATAGAAAGATATCCTTCCGTATCCAATTCAAAACAAAGACCTGTGCTTAATGCCAGGTCGTCTTCTACTACTAATATTTTTTTCATGCTTCCCTCTCATGCAAAATTATTGTCTTAATTATATCAAAAATTCCAAATTTTGTATAGAACAGCACTGACAAAAACTATGCAATTTTTACAGAAGGATTGTTTTTCAGGCCTCAACTGCTTATTTCTGAAGAAGCAGTTCCAGCCTTCTGGCTGCCTCTTTCGTATCTTCAGGAGATCCAAAGGTGGAAAAGCGGAAATATCCTTCCCCACAGGCGCCAAATCCTTCCCCTGGGGTTCCTACTACCTGAATTTCATTAAGAAGATAATCAAAAAACTCCCAGCTTCCCATTCCATTCGGGCATTTCATCCAAATATAAGGAGCATTTTTTCCTCCACAGTACCAAATGCCAAGCCGATCCAGGGCTTCCATCAGGCAGGCTCCATTCTTTTTATAAATTTCAATTCCATGCCGGATCTGCCGCTGTCCTTCTTCTGTAAAAACAGCCACAGCACCTTTTTGGATAATATAAGATACTCCGTTTGTTTTGGTGGTACGATTTCTTACCCACATCTGGTTCAGATTCATTCCGCCACGAGACAGTTCTTTTGGAATTACTGTATATCCGCAGCGTGTTCCTGTAAAGCCTGCCGTCTTAGACAGAGAACAGATCTCAATGGCACAGGTTCTTGCTTCCGGAATCTCAAAAATGCTGTGAGGAATTTCATCTTCTTCAATAAAGGCCTCATATGCAGCATCAAACAGAATAACAGCGTTCATTTTATTTGCATAGTCTACCCATGCCTGTAATGCTGTCCTGCTAAATACAGCACCGGTTGGATTATTTGGAGAGCAGATGTAGATCACATCTGCCGCAATTCCCGGATCAGGATCAGGAACAAATCCGTTTTCCTCTCCTGCAGGAATATGGATAACCGTATTTCCGGCAATCACATTCGCATCTACATACGCAGGATAAGCCGGTTCCATGATCAGTACTGTTTTTTCCTTTCCGAATAAGTCCAGGATATCCCCCAGTTCATCGCTTGCTCCACTGGAAACAAATACTTCCTCATTGCTTATATTTACTCCTCTTTTATGATAATATGCCGCAATGGTTCTCCGAAGCTCCATATCCCCACATTCCGGCATATAGCCGTGAAATGTTGTTTTGTGCGCCTGGTCTTCTACTGCCTCATGCAGTTTTTGGATGACAGCATCGCAAAGGGGCAGAGAAACATCGCCGATTCCCATTCGATAGAGATGTGTTCCGGGATGTGCTTCCAGATAAGTATTTGTTTTCTGGGCGAT